>WRKB01000056.1 GCA_009778295.1 Betaproteobacteria bacterium
AAACCCTGCTTCATTCTTACCACTCTTTACCACTTTTTACCACTATGCTCTAAAACTTGCCCACTGTCAACACCTCCAGTTCATTTTGAATCTTTTTTTGAACCGGATACCCCAGAAGACACGGCGTCTTATAGCGCTTGCGGCTTGACAAGATGGGATGAAACGCGGAAAAGATACGCAGTTTACTATGTAAAATTTCACTCCCATATAACCTGCGAGAGTATTTTCATGAGAACGAAAATTGTTGCCACTATCGGCCCAGCCTCCAACAATAAGGCAATGTTAAAAAAACTTATTACGGCCGGTGTTCGCATTTTCCGCCTCAATTTTTCTCACGGAGACGCCTCGCTTTTTGTGGATATCATTCGCTTCATTCGAGAGCTTGAAGCGGAACTGCAAATTCCAGTGACCATCATGCAGGATCTTTCCGGCCCTAAAATCCGTCTCGGCAACCTGAGCGTAGCGTCTATTGAGATTGCCAAAAACGACATGCTCCTGCTTGGTCCAAGCGATGCCGCCACAAGTGAACTGCCCTATCTGCCTTTTGACCATCCCGAAATTTTGGAGAGTTTGGTTCGCGGCGACAGAATGGTGCTTGCGGACGGCGGTCTGCAGTTTACCGTTAACGAACGGCGAAACGACGGGCTTGTACTGCTGCAAGCCTCAAACAACGGTATCGTAACTTCGCGCAAGGGGCTGGCCCTGCCCGGTAAAGCCACTAAAATTGCCGCTTTGACCGCGAAAGACAAAAAAGATCTGGCTGACGGCCTCATTCTCGGTGTGGATGCTGTGGCGATATCCTATGTGCAGACACCCGACGACGTCCGGGAAGCCAAAAACATCATCATGGCGGCCGGCAAGAATATTCCCGTGGTGGTCAAACTGGAACGACAGGGCGCTGTGGACAGGCTGGATGAAATTCTGCGTGAAACCGATGTGGTGATGGTCGCCCGCGGCGACCTTGGCATTGAATGCCCCATGCCGGAATTGCCCACTTTGCAGAAACGCATCATCCGGGTCTGCAACGCAGCTTGCAAACCAGTCATTGTGGCTACGCAGATGCTGCTTTCCATGGTTAACAACCCTATGCCCACCCGCGCTGAAACCACTGACGTTGCCAACGCAGTACTGGACGGCGCGGACTGCGTCATGCTTTCAGAGGAAACCGCGATGGGGAACTACCCCGTGGAAACTGTTCACTTTATGCGGCAAATTGCACTCAAGGCAGAAGAACTGCTGCTTGAACAGCATCATCTTCAGGAACCCCCCGAAGACAAAGGCATCGAAGAATACCTTGCCTATTCCGCCTGTCTTCTGGCAAAGAAGACGAATGCCAAGGCCATTGTCTCGCACAGTATGAGCGGCGCCTCCGCACGCCTCGTCTCCGCCCGGCGTCCTCCGCAGATCATCTATGGTCTGACTCCCGAAGCGGAAGTGGTAAAACACCTGAACTTCTCGTGGGGCGTCCAGCCGGTGTTTGTCTCCGACATCAAGGAAAGCAGCCATGTGGTCAGAGTTGAGCATTTTATCGATCAGGAGCCACAATTCAAAACCGATGACACCGTCATCATCACCGCCGGACAACCCAAGCCGAGCGATCAACGCCGTGGCACCAACTTGGTGAAAATCTACAGGAAATAATATGATGACAAGTTCCGGCCCCGCGGTTCCTGCCAATATAGACGAGGAATACTACCAGATTAGTGAGGAAATTCTTTCCAGTTTTCCAAAATTCCGCCCGCCGGTGGACTTGTTCCGTTTTAAAGAGGCAGCGCTGACCCTCGTTCCGCTCATCCGCAAAGGCCAGCGCCTGACGAATGAACAGGTGGAAGAAGTACACGCCCTGTGCCTTTCGGGGGATTTATTCGTTTCACGCTCCGACCATTCTATCTATTCCGAGCACATGGTCAAACAGCTCGACCTTGTGCTGCAGGACTCGAACCTCAAGGAACCCGAACTCGCCGACATCTGTATACGCGCACTCATCATGCGCTACGAAGCCTTTGCCGAACAGCCGGTGAGGCCTGTTTTCGACCCCTTGTATAAAGACATCATGGTATATACAGAAATCCTCTGGCAGGACAGGCACAGGATTAAGCTGTTCATGCGCCGCCTGTTGCGCGAATATTCCCTGGGCAAACACGCCTTTAACTCCCTCATTGTCGGTACTTGGCTTCTACTCAGGGTTATGGAAGGAGGGGAACTCAGGCGACGTGATCTTGACCGGGCGGCACTGGCCTTTTTCCTGCAGGATATCGGCATGGCCAAGATCCCGGCCTTCATTCTCAACAAGCCCGGGAGTCTGAAAGCGGAAGAATTTGATAAAGTAGTATTGCACCCCACCCTGAGCTACAAAATTATGCAAAAGCTCGATCTGGCTTTTGATGAACTCGCTCAGGCCAGCCTGGAACACCACGAACGTCTGGACGGAACGGGCTACCCGCAAAAAATCAAAGCCTCGCAGATCAGTCGCATCGGGCGTATCGCCGCCATTGCGGATTCGTTCGGGGCTATGATCGCCAAACGGCCCCACGCGGAAGCCAAAGACCTCTCGCAGGCGGCCCAGGAACTTGCTGCAGACCAAAAACGCTACGACGGACAACTGACCGGCTATCTGGCAGCCGCCCTCTTGACAGAGAATGTGGGCTGACGGGTTTTAGAGAGACACGCAAATGGATTACACCAGCACCTTTCGCGATCCGAACCTGTGCCGCCCCTTGCTGGAGCGCCTGAACACCGTACTCACCCAACCCTTACGTTTTATGGAAGTATGCGGTACCCACACGGTCGCCATTTTTCAGAGCGGTCTGCGTACGCTGCTGCCAAAGTACATTACACACCTTTCCGGCCCCGGCTGCCCAGTATGTGTAACCCACGACTCCGAAATCGCGGTGTTTCTCGATCTTGCGGGCAAGGATGGTGTCATCATCGCCACCTTCGGGGATTTATTGCGCGTTCCC
>WRKB01000057.1 GCA_009778295.1 Betaproteobacteria bacterium
ACCGGCTTGCGCCTTCATAAAATCGTGCAGTATCTCGGCATGGTCAAACACTATTCTTTCGGGCAATGCGTTCAAAGGGTGGAAAGCCGCGCTTCTGGCATCATCCCCTGCTTGGAGGGCTGTTGGATCTTGGGCTCGTCCAGTAAAAACCGTGGAGACAGTATGTCTGCGGGGGTCGCGATCCGGGCGTGAATAGACGCCCAAAAGGTTGATGAGAACCACATCCAGTCCGGTTTCTTCGCGCGTTTCACGTACGGCGGCGTCTTCCACACTTTCTCCTATATTCACAAATCCGCCCGGCAGAGCGAATCCATGGGGAATGTTGGCGCGTTCGATGAGCACCACACCCAGTTTCGGGTCATAGATAACAACGTCGACAGTCGGGGCGGGATTAAGATATTGTCGCACCGTTCCCCCACAGAAGGGGCAAGCAAGCGTATCATGCACGGGCTATCTCCAATTTCAAAGTGAAAGCGCTCCGGAGCAGGAGAGTGTTTTGTGAGTCTACGTAAAGGTATGCGGTCTGACAAGCTCCTTATTCTCCATCATGGCGCGCTGGGCGATCTGCTTTGCGCTTGGCCGGCCCTGTTGGCGCTTGCCGGTACTTTTGCAGATGCGCGGCGCTATGCGTTGGTGCGGGCCTCTCACCATTTCCTTCTGCAACCCTTGGGATATCTGGCCTGCCCTGACGAACTGCGTGGGGTGGAAGACGCCTTTCATGGCGGAATCCTGCCGCCTGCGGCAAGCGAAATAACCCTGTTCCGTTTTTGCCTGGGCAAGCTTCCCGGGTATATTCCGGAAGGAGCTTACTGTATCACGGCTCTATGCAAAGAGAGGATACCTGTTTTCCAAAGTTTGCTTGCTCAGTTGGAAGCTCTGGGACTGCCAGTGCCCTGCATGGAGGACTGCCTGATGCTCTTCCGGAAATTTTTCGGAGGATGGAAAGGACAAGGGAGCCGTCTGGTGGGAATCTTACCCGGTAGCGGGCACAAGGTGAAAAACTGGCCGCCGGAGTATTTTGCTGAGATAGCGCGTGAGCTGACGCATAAAGGCTTCCAGCCTGTACAGATACTCGGCCAGGCGGAATTGGAACGAAATATATGTCTACCCGGCATAGCTAGCAGATGCCCGCAAGGATTGGCAGAACTTGTGGATATTTTGGTAAACATGCGTCTTGTGTTCGGCAATGATAGTGGTCCAGTGCATTTAGCCGCATATCTGGGAATTCCCTGTGCCGTGCTTTTCGGGCCGAGCGATGCGCGACGCTGGGGGCCGCCCGGCGCGCGCTGCCTTTGTTCGCCCCTGCCATGTGTACCGTGTACGGACGACATGTCCCGCCTCGGCTGCACGAAGCCGGAATGCATGGATAAAATCAGCGTGAAACATGTGTTGTGCGAACTTCTAAAACTTATTTTATAGCTGATTATCTTTGAGACGCTCATTCCGCGTTGTCGGGCGAGTGCATTGCGCCTACGCCTGCGCGGTGGAACCATACCTCGGTATGGAGCCCCCTTAGATGCAGAGCATCTCAAAGTTGAAATACCCTGGGAGTATGAAGTATTAAATGCTCCTGGTAATCTTCTGGATCGAATCAGGTAATGCGAAACATCAGAACAGTTCAACAGCAAATCCAGCCTGCCGTAATACCCGTGCTGAAACAGCGCCTTGGCGGAGAATTTTTACCGTATCCCCGCTTGAAAGCAGTACCAGAGTGGACGGCAGGCGCCCGGCGGGACTCGGCTGCGCGTCCCATAAAAAGGGCACGCGCTTGAGTAGGACGGGGTCTATGCTCGCAGCATATTGGGCGGGAGGATTGCCACTGATATTCGCACTGCTGGCCACGAGCGGCTCACCAACGGCAGACGCCAGATCACGGGCCCCGGAGTGCGATGGAATGCGTACAGCCAACTGGCCAGAGCCGCCGCTCAGTGCAGCAGGCATCTGCGCGGAGATTGGCAACAGAATGCTTAGCGGCCCTGGCCAAAAAAACTCCATAAGTTTTTCGGCTTCTGGGGGTATGCGTACTATGCTTTCCACCTGTGTCCTGTCCGACGCAATAAGAGGGAGCGGCAGATGGTATGGTCGCTGCTTGATTTCGTACAGTGCGGCAACGGCCGTTTCACTCCCTGCACGGCAGCCCAGAGCCATGAAGGTTTCCGTGGGGTAGATGCCTATGCCGTCTTCGCGCATGCAGCGGGCTATTTCCTCAAGGGAGCATATTGTCGCCATCTCTACTCCTGCAGCTTGCCACTGACGTCCTACACAGTTACAACAGACATCGTTATATTGTTTAACAGACGGCTTTTCCATAGTGGAGTTCCATGGTACTTAAAAATTTGCGTATTGTAGCTGTGGGCGCGTTGCGTAGCCCACACTGGAAAGCAGCAGCTATCTATTATCTTGAACGGCTAAGATATTGGCGGCGTATACACGAGCATGTTGTCAAAGATGCGGAACCTCGCCTGCCGGAAGCCGGGCGGGTACAGTTGGAAGGGCAGCGTCTGTTGCAGGCCGTACGCGCGGATGATTACCTCATCTGCCTTGACGAGTGCGGTAAAAGCATGTCGTCACAAGAGTTCGCCGCCTTTCTCAATGAAATCTCCGAAAATACTTCTCGTACGCCCTGTTTTGTATTGGGCGGCCCCTTCGGCCTTGCCGGAATGGTACGCTCACAGGCGCGCGTTGTTCTGAGTTTCGGCCCGATGACCCTGCCCCATGAACTGGCGCGCGTCCTGTTACTTGAGCAGGTGTATCGCGCTGAAGCGCTCTTACACAGGATTCCTTACCATCATTAGATCAATTTCACTTTGAAATCGGTTTAGACGCTTTCTGAAACGCCTTGCCGGACGTAACCGTTACGACTTTTTTTGCCTGGGTCTGGATTTTCTTGTCGGTACGCAGGCTGTATATCCTTTGCGTTCCTTGCGCGTTATTACGGGAATTTTTCGGCTGCAACGGAAGAGCTGTACCCGCCTCG
>WRKB01000058.1 GCA_009778295.1 Betaproteobacteria bacterium
GCTATTGACAGACCCCGGCGAGCGGTTTGACTATGTGCTGACCAATCCGCCGTTCGGCAAGAAAAGCTCAATGACCAGAGCTGAAGCGTCGAACTTCGAGGGCAGATATACCAACACGTACAAGGTTTAGAGCAAAAATCTTTGGTAAATATTCCATCTGGTAATATCTTTTTATTTCTGATATTGTAATGGTGGAGGTATATCAGAAATGGAAATGAATATCAAAAAATATTCAGGCAAAGTTTTCAGTGCCGAAGAAATGAGTTTACTTAAAGAGATCGTATTAACATACCCGAAATTATCTCAAATAGAAATAGCATCAACAGTATGCGAGGTGCTAGAGTGGACGGCGCCAAACGGTCGGCCTAAGAGAGACGCATGCCTGGCCTTTTTGCGCAAACTCGAATCTGATGGGGAAATAAGCCTGCCGATGCTTAAGCCATGCGGCGTAAAAAAAGGCACGAGGCTAAAAAAACACATGACCGAAGATGAAGACATATCGTGGATGGACACGCGCTCAGTGACAGAGTGCGGGGCGCTCACGCTTGCGATAGCGCGCCCCGGCGAGTCGCTGCGCCGATGGCGGGCATACATACGGGCATTCCACATGCTTGGCGATGCCAACGTGACCGGCAGCAGGATATGTTACACGGTCAATTCAGAAGGGCGCGACCTGGGATGCGTGCAGTTTTCAGCATCGGCATGGGCGCTCGAAGCACGGGATGAGTTCATCGGCTGGACAGTGGCAGACAAAAAAGAGCGCCTCCACCTTGTCCTAAATAATAGCCGCACATTAATATTTCCGTGGGTTCGCGTGAATGGCCTTGGCAGCAGGATATTGTCATTGGCGGCTAAGCAGGTGGCGCGGGATTGGCTAAACATATATTATTATGAGCCGGTGTTATTAGAGACTTTTGTGGACGTCTCGTTTTTTCGCGGCACAATTTATAAAGCGTCTAATTGGATGCGCATCGGGCAGACAAAAGGGCGCGGGCGCAACGACAGGGAAAACAAACGCGATTTGTCGGTAAAGGATATTTATTTATATCCTTTGCATAAGGATTTTAGGGAAATACTGGCAGGGAAAAAACCATGCAAAGTGAGGGATCCAGAAGATGACCCGCTCAGGTAATTCAAGGCGCAGCAAGAAGCAAGACGCGCGCGCGGTAAAGACTTCCCACGAGATCATATCGGGCAATGTCAAAGTGGTGTTCATCGAACGCCCGAAAAAGAAAGCCCAAGCAAACAGGATAGGCGGAACGTGCCCAGCTGACGAGCAGGAAGCATTGGCAGGGAATTATGTGCGCCTTCTGCGAATTATCATGCCGGGCATTTTGGCAGAGCTTTCAAGCTTGGACGACCCTCGTGACCAAAGGCGCATCACGCACCCATTGTCGGCGATTGTCCTTTACGGGCTGTTGCTGTTCTTGTGCCAGATCAAGTCGCGAAGAGAGGCTAACCGCAACATCGGCGGTTCCCAGCTGTCCGCGCTGATGCAGGAGCTTGTTCCGGACTTCGAATCGATACCGCACGCCGACACGTTGGATCGGCTGCTTGAAAAAACGGACGTGGGCGGGCTTGAAGAACGCTACGCCAGCTTACTGTCCGATTTCATCAGCTCAGGCAAGCTCAAGGAGATCAACCCCGGTCGGTTTCTTGTTGCCGCTGACGGCACGCAGAAATTCTCGAGAGATCACAATTGGGACGACCACGCGCTGAGCCGCAATGCGGGCGATCCTGAGAGGGAGCGTTATTTCGCGTACATGATGGAGTCGGTGCTGATACTGCCAAACGGCATGGTATTGCCGCTGCTGACCGAGATCCTGGAAAATGGAGAGACGCTGGACGGCAACGGAAAACAGGACTGTGAGACGAAGGCGTTCCGCAGGCTTGCCGCCCGGCTTGTTAAGCTGTTGGGAAAAGGTTGCGTGACGATACTCCTGGATGGGCTGTATGCGACTGGCCCGACGATATCTCTGTGCGAAAGCTATGGCTGGGAGTATATGGTCACCCTGAAAAAAGAATCCCTTGCTAGCGTATGGAAGCAATTCAACGCATTTCGTAAGTTGAATACAGAAAACAGGCTCGATGTCCAATATGGCGACAGGCGTCAGGTTTATAGCTGGGCAAATAAAATTGATTACACTTATGGAGGCAATAATAGGCGCCTTGTTTTTAATGTTGTGGCATGCACGGAAACATGGACTGAAGAGTATCCGCGCAAAAATAAGCAGCCTAAGGAAACAACTTCCGACTACGCATGGCTGACGTCATTCGAAATTACTGGGGACAACGTGTTTGAATTGTGCATGAAAGCCAGGCGCAGATGGCGGATCGAAAACTATTTCCATGTCGCAAAACACCAGAACAACTATTCACATTGCTATTCTTATAATTGGAAAGCTATGAAAGGCTACCATTACCTTATGAAATTTGCGAATTTTATCAACGCATTAATTCTACACAGCCAGCATACGCAAGACTATGTTGTCGCTGAGGGCAAAAAAGGCACTATTGAAAAGGCCTGGAGCCATATTCTGAAAAAACCAATTGACCATTTCAACGCAAAATCCGTTCCATCGAAAGTTATGAAGCCGCGAGCATCCAGTCGCTGCGCCATAGTCCGTTATGGCAAGCTCGACCTTTGCGTAACGGCATAGCCGCAGAAGAATACGCCAAGCATGAGATTTGACTGAATAAACCCTCGAATAGAAAAGGGTTTGATTTCTGTTCTTTTATTTAATTTAAGCTGCGGCCTGGGGCGGCGGGTGGGATTAAAAAGAGCAATTGCCATCAACAATTGCACCCGATTTGCTAAAAAAATGCCGACTCGTCTGTACGGCCCGACTTTTTTGGAGCTCGACCGACCACTCCACCCCCAGATGCTTCATCTCTGTTCCGAACATCGTCCTGAATCGTTTCACCTAAGGCTGCGCTGTCATCCATGACATCCCAAAACATCAGAACAAGCAACTGATAAAGAG
>WRKB01000059.1 GCA_009778295.1 Betaproteobacteria bacterium
TTTGCTGGATGACGGCCCGATCTTTTTCCTTCTCGGCCGCGGTTCGCATCAGCGCCGCCTGGCTCTGTTCTTGGGCAATCCGTTCCTGTTCCAGTTCCTTCAAGCGCGCTTCCCGTTCAAGCTTACGCTGTTCATAAGCTTGAGGTTGGTAACTGAACAATCCGCCCTGGCTGGGGTCAGTGGTGGTGCCCGCGCAGCCGGTCAACAACGCCAGGGCACACAAGCTCAATACGACTTTTCGCATAGCGGGTTCTCCTGCGCTGCCGGCCGTGATCAAACGGAAATCCGCGCCGACATGTTGGCAAGTTGTTTGTTCTTCTTTTCCAGCTGCGCTTTGTGACGTTGCAAAGAGGCTATTTCCGCATCAAGCAGTTTACTTTCGTTCTGTTTGTTGTTGGCTTTGGCCTCAGCAAGAACCTTTTGCTGTTCGGCGATTTCCTGCTCGGCCTTGACAATTTGTTCGTTAACTTCCTTTTCTTTTTCCGTAATTTTCGCCTGTTGGGTGATCAGGCCGTCTTTTTCCGCCTTCTTGGCGGCATAGGCGCGTTGCAGTTTCCTGGTCTCCTTATCAAGGGTGGCTATCTGGCCTGCCAGCGCGGCGTTGTAAGCCTCCAGTTCGTTATTGGTCTGCTGCGCTTGCTTGAGACAGGCGTCGAGCCAGGCTTCCGTGCTGGCGTATTGCTTTTTCTGGTCAGCTATATGCGTCCCCACGGCTACACCTATGCCGCCCCCCGCAACAGCCCCGATTCCGGCGCCGAGCAAAGCGCCTTTTTTGCCTCCCACTACTGCGCCTATGCCGGCTCCCACAACAGCTCCGATTCCGGCGCCGGCTAAACCGCCTTCCGTCACGGTTCGTGTGCTGTCGTCTTTAATATTCGTACATCCGAAAAGTGAAGCGCCCATCAGGATCACCATAACAATTGATGCAACCGCCTTTTTCATGCTGATCTCCTTCGTCTACAAGCACAGTGGTTTATTGACTATCCCCCGCTTTTGCCTATTGTGACTCTTAGTCCTCCGTTACGACACCTTTGAGTGTGGAAAAATCCCGCCTCCATGCCTCGCTGTTTCCTTGTTTGTCTTTGAAAAATTGCTCGTAATGAGCTTTTGCCAAGTCAATCGTCAACAGCGGCCATTGCGCGACCGCCTTACGTGCAGGTTCATTCAGGTAGGCGCTGTGCAAAGAAAAGGCCTTGCCCACTATTTCCTCGTTCAGCGTCACCAGGGAGTTTAACGTATCGTAATATGTCGTCATATCCGCGGTGATATTGTCATTGATCTCGCCAAGGCGCTTTTCCAGCCGGGCGGCCATGTCCGCGTCGTTTCTCTCGCGCGCCTCTTTGATCACATCTTCGAGCACCGGCAATTTCTGCATTTCCCGGGCAATGCGCACAGCCGTCGTGACCGCTGTTCTGACCGAGGAGCGGGCGATTTTTTCATCCGTTTCCCGGCGTATCTTCACCGTATCTCCCAAAACGCTTTCAAGCCGGCCGAAATCCTGCACAATGGATTCCGGAGGACTGGTCTTGCTGAAATAGCTTTTGATATTCCCGAGATAGGCATTGGCATCGTCTATTTTTGCAACTGTCTGCTGGTCAACCGGCGCGGTGGACAATCCGGCCGGCAACACAGCCCTGGCGCTTGTCCGGTATGGCTCCCACGCTTCTTCAATGGCATTGATGGCCGCCCGATCAATCAGGACGGATGAGCCAAACACCAGGCGAAAGCCCATGGTCGGCTTGGCGTTGGGCTTCATCCCTTTGTCGCTGCTGCCGATATACATGGGTTCTTCCGTGCGCAGAGACGAGTGTAGTTGCCGTTCTTCGGTAAAAAAATGCCCACCGCGCGCGGTCAGTCCGCCGTTGCGGCCCTGATAATATTCTATCTGATAGGTGTTGGAGACCATCTCGCTGACGTTGCCCAACATGTCATGCAGCCCAAGGGGATTAGGTTTTAGTTTGCCCACAAGCTGCACCTTGTTATGGGATGACGAAGGGCCGGAAAACCACTCATAGGCCGCCAGCGCATCGTCTTTATACGGCATCCTGTTGCCGAAAATGTCCGATGGTACGGCGTTGCCGCCGCGCGCCGCGAATTCCCATTCGGCTTCCGTGGGCAGGCGGAGAAAGCCCGGAATTTTTCCGGTCATGGGCAGCTCGTTCATGGCATTGGCATACAGCCAAATATTCAGTTTATTGATGAAAGCCAAGGCGTCGAAGTACGAGATGGAGGCTATCGGGTACATGCTCTTGAGCAGCGCAGGGTCTTTACCCGGCGGCAAGCCAATAACAGAATAGTAGAGCCCTTCCGTGACCTCGTATTTGCCGATGTAATACACCCAGTCTCCCGCGTCCGTGCTGGATTGCTTGAGTAGAAAGTTGCCGCCGAGGGCGACGGTGGTTGGGGTTTCCTTGAAGCCACCGGAAACATCACCCATGGTGAAGCGCTTTTGCGCGGCGATGGGGTTATTGCCTTCGCCGATGCTCACGGCCCGAAACACCAGGCATTGCCCCCCAGGAGCGGGAAGAACAAGGTCGGCTTCCGCCGGGCTGGGATTGCAGACATCGGTCGCGGCCCGCATCGGCTGCGGGCCGCACAGCAAAAGGCCGCTGAAGATGAGGGCCAACAATATGATCCGCATAGACATTTTCCTCGTGGCCACATGATCCGCTGCCCGGTTTTCTCCGCAAGCGGACAGCGGATTTTCTTTACCGTTTGACAATTCGCCTGACATATAAAATGATGGTGCCGCTACCAACTCTGTCCAGTTTGCCTGAAACCTCTACCGTGTCCGCGCTATCCACATATTTCCCCATCCAGATATCTTGATTTATTGCAGGTATTACGAGTTTAATCGTGCCGGTGGAGTCTGTGAACGAGTAGACGTCATTGGCACCAGCTATTGAGCGATCCACCCCAGTATACTGGGTGATTTGTCCCCTCAAAGAAACCATCTTGTCCATATACTGATTTTGCGAAGCTTCCTGAACCGTGATAACAGC
>WRKB01000060.1 GCA_009778295.1 Betaproteobacteria bacterium
CAGCGGAGAAGATGCGCTGGTGCTGGAACTTTCCCTGCGTACCCCCTGATCACCGGCGCGGAGCACTTCACGCAAGCACTTCCCCCACTATAGCCAAGGGGTAAAAAATGCGCTATGGATGAAGTGTTATGCCAGCATTGCACACAGGGTCTGCACCCCATGAATGATACGCAACACTTTTGCGAGGAGAGCTTTCATGAAACAGGAATATACCTGCTTTTTCAAACCGTTATACCACGTCGCCACTGTCATTAACTCCAGTCTCAATCCTCAGGTTGTGCTGCAAAGGGTTGCCGAAGAGGTGATAAACGCCCTGAAGTGCAAAGCCTGTACGCTTCGCTTGCTTGACAGAAGCGGCAAGTTCTTGCTGGCCAGCGCGAGCGTCGGCCTGAGCGTGGGATATCTGCGCAAAGGACAGATCGATCTGACTAAAAGCCGTATCGACGCCGAAGTCTTAAGTTCCAGCACCCCCCTGTACATAAAGGACATCACTCGGGATGAGCGTTTCCAGTATCCCGAGGCTGCCAAGGCGGAAGGCATAGTTTCCATCATGGTCGCGCCGCTGCTTGTCGAACGCAAGCCGGTGGGCGTCCTGCGTATTTATACTGATGCCGTGCGTGAATTTTCTGACGAGGAAAAGGATTTTCTCATGGCTGTGGCGCACATTGCGGCTATTTCCATTGAAAATGCGCGCCTGCACGAATCCCTGCGCTCCGACTTCGATCTGCTGACCCAGTATAACTACCAAATCTTTGAAGATTGATTCCCTTCCAACAAACGCCAAACGACACCGGGGCTGTTGGCGAAGGTACTTTTTGCGCCTTTGTCAACAGCCTCAAATTTTGCAGATAGGGCGGCAAGACAGCCTTTGCCATCAATCTGCAGCGTACCTGCAAGCTGTTTTTAAAAAAAAATGACTTCCGCCTCTGGACGATGGAGTAAAGAGCCTTACTTTTTCCTCCAGATTAAAACAAAAGCCATGTTCTCCCGAGGAGGAAGCTTACCATGGGTAAAATTATAGGCATCGACCTGGGCACCACCAATTCCTGCGTATTCGTCATGGAAGGTAAGGAGCCGAAATGCATCACTAATCCGGAAGGCGGTCGCACCACCCCTTCGGTCATCGCGTTTACCGACAAGGAACGCCTGGTCGGAGAAATCGCCAAGCGTCAAGCCGTGACCAACCCGGAGCGTACGATTTTTGCCGTCAAACGTCTGATGGGACGTCGCTATGATACACCCGAAGTTGACCGCTGGAAGGTGCATTCACCCTACCGTATCGTTGCCGCCAGCAATGGCGACACTTCCGTGGAAGTGGATGGCCGTCAATACAGCCCGCCCGAAATTTCCGCCATGCTGCTTGCCAAGTTGAAATCTGACGCGGAAGCGTATCTTGGCGAAAGCGTCAGTTCTGCAGTGATCACCGTGCCGGCGTATTTCAATGACGCTCAACGGCAGGCCACCAAGGATGCCGGACGTATTGCAGGACTGGAAGTCAAACGCATTATCAACGAACCTACGGCAGCCTCGCTGGCTTACGGTTTTGACCGCAAGAGCAATGAAAAGATCGCGGTCTTCGACCTCGGTGGCGGCACCTTTGACATTTCCATTCTTGAAGTGGGGGACAATGTTGTCGAAGTACGCGCCACCAATGGCGACACCTTCTTAGGCGGCGAAGATTTCGATCTGCGTATCATCAACTTCCTGGTCGAGGAATTCAAAAAAGAAAACGGCATTGACCTCTCCAAGGATCGCATGGCTCTGCAACGCTTGAAGGAATCTGCAGAAAAAGCCAAAAAGGACCTGTCCACGGCGATGGAGTCTGAAGTGAATCTGCCCTTCATCACTGCGGATCAGAACGGTCCCAAGCACATGTTAATCAAACTGTCCCGCGCAAAACTCGAGCAGCTTGTTGCGGATCTTGTGGAGCGCACCATTGAACCCTGCCGCAAGGCGTTAAGCGATGCCGGTCTTGCTACCGGCAAAATCGATGAGGTCATTCTTGTCGGCGGCATGACCCGCATGCCTCTGGTACAAAAAAAGGTGAGCGAATTTTTTGGCAAGGATCCCAACCGCTCCGTCAATCCCGACGAAGTGGTGGCCATGGGTGCAGCCATTCAGGGCGGTATTCTCGCCGGCGATGTGAAAGATGTGCTGCTGCTCGATGTGACTCCCCTCTCACTGGGCATTGAGACTATGGGCGGTGTATTTACGCGCCTCATCGAACGCAATACCACCATTCCCACACGAAAAAGCCAGACTTTTACCACGGCTTCGGACAACCAGCCCTCTGTCTCCATTCATGTGCTCCAGGGCGAACGTCCCATGGCTGGAGACAACATGACCCTGGCCCGCTTTGATCTGACCGGCATTCCCCCGGCCCCGCGCGGCGTCCCCCAAATTGAAGTATCCTTCGATATCGACGCCAACGGCATCGTGAATGTTTCCGCTAAGGATCTCGGTACCGGTAAACAGCAATCCATTCAAATCACGGCCTCCTCCGGACTGTCTGAAGCGGACATCCAACGCTTGGTGCGGGAAGCTGAATCCCATGCTTCGGAGGACAAGAAAAAACAGGATCTCATTGAAGCCCGCAACCATGCCGACAGCCTGATCTACGGCACGGAAAAATCCCTGAAGGATCTCGGCGAGCGGGTAGATACAGCTCTTAAAACCGATATCGAACAAAAACTTGAAGCGTTGCGCAAAGTTATGGAAGGCGAAGATATCGAGACCATCAAACAGTCCACGGATGCCTTGGCCCAAGCCTCTCACAAACTGGCTGAACAACTCTATCAGCAACAGAGCCAGCAACAGACGGGGGACACTGCCGCGTCCGGCGGTTCTGCGGCCCAAGGAACAAAACAAGACGGCGACGACGTTGTGGATGCCGATTTTACAGAGGTCAAAAAATAGTTTAGAAAGCTTGCTCTTGCATGAACCGCTTGCTCTGGTTTACCCTACGCCAGCCCGCGACTTTTTCACGGGCTGGCTTTTTGTATTCCAACA
>WRKB01000061.1 GCA_009778295.1 Betaproteobacteria bacterium
GAATGCAACAAAATACGCCGCACGTCGCGACGGTCTCTTTCGGGGCACAGAAGGTTCCCCCCCCGCTTCGGGAAACGCAACCTGTTGCGACGGAACGTTCTTCGTCTGTGTATTCCGGTAGCGCTGTAGATCAAATACAGCCGCTCATCCCCGGCTTGCTGTCTTCGTTGGACGAAGCCATGACCGATGTGCGCCGGGGCTTTAATAAAGCCGACACCATTGCCGTGGAAGAGGCCGCCGCACGTATCGCCGCCATGGCTGACAATTACGGGTTGCGCATCCTGGCCCGCATGGCGCGTTGCGTGGAAATGGCTGCCAGAGCGCGCGACAAGGACGCGCTTACCAACATCCTGCCGGATCTGGAAACAGCCGTAGAACGCAACAAAATCGCGCTGCAGCCCAAACAGTCAGGCTGATTATCGGATCAGCTCGCGATGTTGCTCTTGGGATACGTGTTATTGTTTATAATGCGGCGCAATGAGTTCATGCCAGATGACGCTGAACACGGGGCGATCCAGCTTGCCGGGATTGGCAGCATACCAGGCGTCAATACGGGAGGCTATTTCTTCGTTGATGAGAGCATGTTACTAAGGAAATACTACTTACAACGGATGCGAATGGAAAATCTTCCACCGCCGCTTCCAAGGTCCTGCTGCTCACCCGAGCTGTCCACCCAGCCAAAGCTGCCGAGAGTCGCCTTTTTACCTGGCAGGGGCGTACTGGCAAGCTCATAGGGACCATTGCACAGCATTTTTGCGCCCGTATAGCAGTCATCCAGGGTATTGTCGCAACTGACGGTATACACTGGTGTATCACCCGGCAGGGAAATCTCTCTTTTTCCACAGCCGGCGCAGAGTAGAAGGCTAAATGCCAAAACCGTCAGCAAAGAATATATCCGCATCTTTCTCTCCTGCTTGAGCTACCGTCATAATACCAAATTGCAAGCTGCCGATAACGATATCAGAACGATTGCCGATACTGCAACGACTGGCGCAAGGTTTCGCGATCCATGAACTTGACTTCAGCTCCCAGAGGAATGCCTTGCGCAAGACGGGTTATACGCACGCACGCGAAGCGCGGAGAAACGAAATTCCGCACGAAAGTAGCCGTATTCTCTGCTTCCACAGTGGCGCCGAGAGCCAAAATCAATTCCTGCACCTCCCCTTCCGCCAAGCGCGAGCTGAGGCGTTCCAACTCCAGACTGTCCGCGCCCTGGTTGTCCAAAGGAGCGAGCAGCCCCCCCAGAATCATGTACTGCCCCCGGTAAAACCCCCCTTCATCAAGGGTGAGCATGCTGTCCCATTCGGCCACCAAACATAGAGTATCCACAGTTCGTGAAGGATCGGAACAGATGGGGCAGGGGGTACGCTCGCACAATCCGCCGCAACGTGAACACAAATGCAGTTTATCGCGCAGCTCACTGATGCTGATGCCCAGACGGCGGGTTTCGGCTACGGGCCATTTAAGCAGCATCATGGCCGCCCGCATGGCGGATTTCGGCCCAAGGCCCGGCAGCCGCGCAAGCTGCTCCACAAGAGCCTTAAGGGGTTCGGGCACGCGTCCGTGCATACTCCGTAATACCCCTTAGAGCATACCGGGCAGCTTGATGCCGCCGGTCAGGGCATTCATCTCGCGTTCCATGCTGTCTTTTGCGATGCGCATGGCTTCGTTCACAGCTGCCAGAATAAGATCCTGCAGCATTTCCACATCGCCGCCTTCAAGGGCTCCGGGATCAATGGCAAGGGCCAGAAGCTCCTGGCGACCGGAAACACGCGCGCTAACCATGCCGCCACCGCTGCTGGCCTCGAACTCCTTGGTGCCCATTTCCTGTTGCATCTTGCTCAGTTTATTCTGCATGACCTGGGCTTGACGCAGAATATCTCCCATATTCTTCATACCTTGTTCTCCTTAAGCGCAGGCTTGACCCGGGTGCCCCCGTTCAGTGGCGTACAGGTGACGATCTGCGCGTCGAATTGTTCTTTGAGAGCTTGCAGACGCGGGTGGGAAGAAAACTCCTTTTTCAACTCTGCTTTGCTTTTGCTGCTCGCGGCAGGCTGCAACAATGCCAGTTCACTGCCGCCATACTTGCGCAGCAAATCCTGCAGGGCCGTGAGGACGGCATCCTGACGGAGTTGCTGGTGCTGCGAATCTGTCGTGCAGGCCAAGTGGAGTGTCGTGCCGTCAAAGCGCCCTATAACCTGCCGCAGGATGGGCAGAGGCAGGGCCAAAAATGCGGGTTGGGTATGGTGCTGAGCGCAAAATTCCAGAAAGTTCTTCCAGTTCAATATAGGCGTATCCGCGGTAGGCGCTGTGTCGGCGCTTTGCCTGGACGCCGGGGATGCCGCAGGGGTCGCGGTGTCGGCGCCTTGCGTAGAAAGCGGGGACGCCGCAGGGGTTTTGGCCTGAACCCCGCAGGAACTTCGTGAACTCTGGGGTGGACCGCCCGAATTGGGCAAGGATGGTTTGAACCCCCCTGTCCCCTGCGGGGGAGGGGCCTGCTCCACAGGCACCAAGCGCGGCAACAGGGCAAGATTCAGAAGCAAAAGTTCCAGGGCGGACGCCGGCTCCAGACTGAGGATCACCCGGCGCTGGGCATCCAGCACCATTTGCCAGGCCGCGTGAATATGCGCCAGGGAAAAACTCGCGGCCCTGGCAAGCAATTCCTGTCCCTCTTCTACAGGCAGTTCCAACGCCGGCAGCACATCCGCTCCAGCTTGACGGAGCAGAAAAAGGCTACGCCACAACGCTCCGAGTTCACGCAAGAAGAAACCGATATCCACTCCCTGATCCTGCAGACCACGCACGAGTATGGACACTGCCGCGCAATCGCCCGAGGCTACGGCATCCAGCAGTGTGCCGAAAAGCTCCTGCCCGGCGAGACCCAAAACCTGGCGCGTGCCCTGTTCGCTCAGTGCCTCACCACCCAGTGCCAGTGCCTGCCCCATAAGCGACATGGCATCGCGCACGCTTCCAGCGGCACGCCGCGCAAGCAGACGCACGGCGGCCGGC
>WRKB01000062.1 GCA_009778295.1 Betaproteobacteria bacterium
TTGAGCGAGGTGGTTTCGCAATCGATACTGACCAGTATGCCATCATTTTGACCCAGCAAGGCGCGGTAAGGCTCCCGCAATCTGTGCATTCGCCAGAAACGCCGCCATGTCTGCCATAGTTTCCCCTGCATCTTAAAACCTTTTCACTTTGAGTTTGTCGCTGACGGCGAAGTCATTTGCCTTGCGATAAACTCGTGGCAGGGATTTACGAGCAAATCCCCACAGAGCAGGTACACATTTCAATGGTAATCTGCTCGAGTGTCGCCTCACGTGACACCCGTCGCCCCCCGAAGAGGACGCGCGCCGCCAGAGGCGGCGTGAGCGAAGCAAACACCGCGTTTTTTGCTCCGCGTTCTTCACGCCAAACCGACAGGTGAGACGTGACATGATACTAGAACCTGTCGAGACGATAGCGCTGGTTGATCATCTGTTTGAACCGCTTCACCACCAACAATGCATCCTGCAGCAAATCCTTGTCCAAGGTCGACAACGATGCCGTATCCACTTCGTTGCTCATGGCCTTTTGCCCCTGTACTGCTTCCAGATCGGCTTCCAGACCGGCTTCCAGACGCAAACGCATCAAAAAAGCCAGAGACTCCGCAACGTCATCCGCCAGCGACCCGTCCAAAACATTTTTCGACACCAGCGCTTCAAGACGATCGAAGGTGTTGGCCGCCTCGACATCCGCCTCCAATGCCAATACGCGAATACCATGCACCATTGGAAAGATACCCGCCTTTTTGATATCCAACCGTGCATTTTCTTCACGATTAAGCAATTGCCACCAAAAACCACCCTCCGTTCTCTTGGGTTGGAACTGTTCAATAGGGAGCGCCATGCGTGAAAACCACGTGGCGTCGTCGTGCAAGCCCGCACGTAAAGCATTCCGGCACGCCGCCAGCCATGAGGCGGGTCCGGCGACAACTTCAGCATCCCAAAAAATAGCCAGATTCATCAGCGCATCTCCTCGCGGCTGCCTGGCCCAGTCCTGAAGTATCTGCCCCCAATCCCGCACCGTGTGCCGCCAGAGTTTCTGGTTCACCATGATTCCGCCGGGGCAGGAGGGGTACCCCAGCCGAAGCATGTGTTCCGTAAAATTGTCCGCTGCCTGTGCAAGCTCCTTTTCATCCAGCCCTTCAGCCAGGATCAGCGCGTTGTCCTGGTCGGTCTTCAGAATTTGCTCGCCACGCCCTTCGGAACCTAAAGCAAGCAACGCGCTGCCTGCAAAAACCTCAGGGGAAGCCGTCATTTGCCAAAGGCGGGCCATCATCTGCGCATTCAGAGCCTGGACCAGACGCGCCAACTGCGGCATTTTCATACCCTGTGTTGCCAGAGCCGCTACCAAGGCCTCCATATCCTGCATCGCCCGGGCAAGATCATCAACATTTACGGCCATCTCCAACTGCCGCGCAATCGAAAGTGAGTGGTTGGAGAAATAGGAGAGAAGATCGGCCTGTGCCAATACGCCAATCGGCGCGCCATGTTCCGTGACGACGATGCGATGGATATTTCGCCGGGTCATCAAAAGAAGCGCATTGAAGAGGGAGTCGTCTTTTTCACAGCTCAACAGGGAAAACTGCGCATGTTCCTTCAAGGGCGTCCGGCTGGAAACAGCATTCGCCACGATGTCGCAAAAATCGCCTGTGGTAAAAATTCCTATTCTTACGCCATCGCGCACAAATATAGAACGGCGATGCCGTTCCTTCATAAGTCGCGCCGCGTCGGCGACCGTTGCCGCAGCATCGGCAAACACCGGTGATCGGAAGCCTGCATCGCTGATTTTTGCTGCAAAAAGGCTCTGCCATTCCCGGCGATCCCGCTTTTGCGCCAACTGTCCAAATTTATCAGACACAGTCGCAAAGAAATACGCGCCGAACGCCGGATTTTTTTCTGTCAGCATGAGCACGTCCTGCCTGGGAAAAACACACAGCAAAGCCTCCTCATGGGCCACGAACCTATGCATTGTTTTTCCCGTAGCCAGTGCGCGGCAGTCGAATGTTTCATGCTCGCGATACACGCCGACAAGCTCCTCGTACGCCATTTCACGCACAAGTCCCTTCAAAACCAGATATAAGGCATCAACCGTACTGCCGGTTGGAAGTATTTCCTGGTCGTCACTGAAAAACAACATATCGGCAGAGGCTGCCAATGAGGAAGATTCCGCCAGCGTCAGCAGATTAAACGGCGGGTGCGACAGATCAAAACGAGCGGCTTCCATAAACAAACTCTGAAACAGGATGTTGCATCTGGGACTCACCCCTCCTCTACCACACCATCTATGATTAATGTCAACTAGTTATTAATTATTTGTGATAAATATAACATGCCAACCCTTACTGTCGCTAATTTACTGTTTTATTTGTACTTTTGTATATATACACATATTGTAAGCACCTCCGATGTCTGACAATCCCCTCTGTTGCGGAGAGCAGCCTGCGGGAATTTCTTTACAACTCCTTAAAAAATCCGCCAACAACTCCGGCACCTCCTGACTCTTTGTGATAAATATAACTAGAAGCCATTCCATAATGAATTAGAAATGACTTCGAGAGTCGCGTCACGCGACACCCGTTGCACCCCGAAAGGGATGCTCGCCGCCAGAGGCGGGATGAGCGTGAGCGAAGCAAATGATGCGGCAAAGAAAGGCACTTCCCCGCGATACCGGGACTTGTCGAGCACTCCTTGAGATGTTACGCTGCAAACCCGTTATCCTTTCTCGCCAGGAGGCTCCTATGCGCCACAGTTTGGAATGGTCACACGCCTTTGCCGGGCGGGTGAGCCCCGCCGCCATGGAACAATTGCAGTCCGGGTATCCGACCCTGGCACGACATTTTGCGAGCGAAATTCAGTCCGGGCGTCTGCCCTGTCTGAGCCTTCCTTTCCGGGCGGACCTGGAACAACAGATTACGGCGCTGCTGCCCGCTCTCAATCGTTTCAAGCATATGCTGGTGCTCGGCATCGGTGGTTCAGCCCTCGGGGCGCGCGCCCTGCAAAAAGCCTTTTTCCCGGGTCAGGATCGTCCGGGGCACA
>WRKB01000063.1 GCA_009778295.1 Betaproteobacteria bacterium
CTGACGGTTCGCTGGGAGGCGAATACGGAAGCCGCAATACTTTTAATTTTTATCCTGGAGGCTGTGCGCTGCTTTCTCATCTTTCTTCTAACGCTGCGGCACTGCTGGGGTACTTTGAATACAGCCTGGAACAGGGTACCGTCAACTATTTGGAAGACGATGGGGTTTTTGGTCACGGCCTTTCAAGCATGGTGACGGCCTTGTGTGCCAACTCCGTAATTATAACGCCACCCAGCGTCCCGGAATTCTGCACGCCGTGGATCCGGCACTATGTGGATGCCGGACTCTATCGCGCCGGGGTCGGCACATTGCGCATGTACGGCAATCTCAACAAAGGCGGATGCTACAAAGTGTTTCGGGGGAATAAACTCCTCGTGTCGGACACGGGATATATGGGACGCTTGAAAAACGGCGACGTATTCTGCCAGAACACTCCCAACAATGCACGCGAAGTGGTCGCTACGAACGACAGGCGCGTTGCCAGCTCCGGCCTCACGCACAAATATAACAATACCTACCTGAGCATCGTTTTTTCCATCGCTCTGCGGTTGTATGTCTTGTTTTTTGGAAAAATCCCCGTCTTCAGCCGCATCTTGCGTCGCATCATGCAGACCATGCTGATTTATAAAAAGAAGACGCTCCCTGTTCGTTGGTCACGGGAGGTCATCTTGGACGATACGGGAATTACGGTACGCGATGCTGTGCGTTGTGAAAATCGCAGCATATTCGTCGAATTGTTCCGGACAACGGACGCAGTCAACCTTCATGTGGTCACGAGCAACTCCTTCCAGCAATCCAATCTTTTCATGTGGGAAAGGTGCGCGGACACGCCCACCGACAAATATGAAGTCAGGCACCGCTATGAAGTCCAGCCATGAACATCCCATGCATGTAAACACCAACACGCGAGTGCGGTGGAACGCCATTCGCAGGTTGGATTTTTTGCTGAATATCAACGGCAAATCCGTCTTGGATCTAGCTTCGGGAATGGGGTATTTTTCCGTGCAACTTTCCGAGCTCGGCGCGAAAGTTCTGGCTACCGATATCCACGAAAATTCCCTAGCCTACATACGTGACACCTACGGTCTGACGACGCAACAACTCAATGTGGAATCGGGCGAGTATCCGCAAGGGCCTTTTGATCTCATACTCCTTTGCGAAGTGATGGAACACCTGACAGATCCTGCATCCGTCCTGAGCAAGGCGCGCGCCGTGCTTGCTCAAGATGGCGTGCTGTTGGTTACGACCCCGGCGCTGGAAGGCGCCTTTATCCATACCGCGGGTAAGGAACTGGGCCATCATCATGGAGCGGAGAAACACGAGCGTAACGGGTTCTCCCGGGATGAATTATTCAACCTGTTCAAAAAAAATGGTTTAACTGTTACCGGGCATCGTTATGCCATCTTTTATCTTTCCGAGCTTTTCATGCAATTGACAAAGCTTGTCTATCTGCGCAGAAACGAAGAATATGCCGGCCAAGCGGACATCCTTTCCGCAACGCGATCTGTTTCTTTTAAAATTTTGTGGGCTATATATCCGCTTCTAAATGCCATATTCAGCATAGAAGAAAAATTACTGCGCAACCTGGGGTGTAAAGGCCACTGCCACATCATCTGGGGGCGGCGGCATGCATAAGCCTCGCTTGGTTTTTCTGCAAAAAGACTGGGAAGATAACCTGGGTGTGCAGTGGGTGTGTTCATATGTTCAGGCGCATGGCTTTGACGCGCGCATTTTGGTTGAGGAAAAAAATACCTATAAGGAACTGGCTTATCTGAACCCAGCTGTGGTGGGGTATTCATGCATGACCGGGCAACAGACATGGGTTAGGGAGTCGGTGCGAAAGGCACGTGCCGCTGGAATGACATCGCTGTGCCTCATGGGCGGTCCCCATCCCACCTTTTTCCCTGAAGAACTTGAGGCATCCGAAGTAGACGGAATTTGCCGGGGCGAAGGGGAAAGTGTTGTTCTTTCGTTATTGCAGGCCCTTGAAGCGGGCGACAATTATCGCTCTTTGCTCGGGACCTGGTGGAAGGCGGACGGACAGTCTATACGAAACCCCATGGCTCTTCTGCTGGAGGATTTGGATACCTTGCCTCCTCCAGATCGTTCCTATTACGGACGTTATCCGTTTTTGGCCACTAACCCGTATAAAACCTTCATCACGGGACGCGGCTGTCCCTTCAACTGTACCTTTTGTTTCAACCACGCGTTGGTAGAGCTATACGGCAAGCCTGCGCGCTATATTCGTCGCCATTCTCCCGAGTATGTGCTTGACGATCTCTTACGGGTACAAAGAGCGTGGGGTCTTGATGAAGTACGCTTTTCCGATGACCACTTTACCATGGATATACAATGGCTACGGGCATTTTTGCCGGCATACTCTAAACATGTGGGCAGGCCGTATTCGGTTAATGCTCGTGTGGATACGCTTTCTGAAGAAAAGATCGCCATGCTCGCTGAAAGCGGATGTCGCCTTGTCTGTTTTGGCGTGGAAACCGGACGGGAGGACTTGCGTAACGCCGTCCTCAAAAAAGTTATCACCAACGACCATATCCACGAGGCTGCACGCTTGCTCAAAAAATACAAGATACCATTCCTCACCTCCAATATTATCGGTTTGCCGAATGAAACGCCGCGGGACGCCTGGGCGACTGTTAGATTGAACCAAAAAATTAGGACGCCTTTGCCTTGGTACTCCATGATGCAGTATTTTCCTGGCACGCAAATTTTCGATCAGGCTGTAGCCGCAGAGCTGATAACCTGCGACTTCACCCCCGATATGATCACGAGTTACTTTAGTAACGAGTATATACGCCAGCCGCATATGAAAGAGCTGCGGAACATACATTCGTTGTCCATTATCACAACACGGTTGCCGTGCTTGACCCCTTTGGTCAGATGGCTTGCCCGGCAAGTACCGCCCAACGCTTTTTTCCGATTTTTGTTCGCGCTTTCCAATGGTGTACTGGCAGCAAGGCGGGCGCGTTTCCCTTTGCTCAGGATGATAAAAGGCTTCCGTTATTATCTGAAGAAGG
>WRKB01000064.1 GCA_009778295.1 Betaproteobacteria bacterium
ATGGTGCTGGTGCAGGAACAGGTCATTTCCGTGGACAACCTGCCTCCGGAAGTCAAAGATGAGGAATCCCAATTTAAAAGCGCCGTGGATCTCCTGCCGGTGGAGCTTGATCTGGCTGGCACGCTGGAAAAGATCGAAGCCGCGCTGATCCGCCGGGCTCTGGTGCGCGCGGAACTGGTGCAGGTCAAGGCGGCGGAGCTGCTCGGCATTTCCAAGAGCCTTCTGCAATATAAACTGAAAAAATATGGCATAACAGGGCATTAAAAAATTTTCGTCAAGGTATCTTCCCCTGAAAAATGCCCTGGCGACCGCGCAACGGATGCCCGCCGCGAGGCGCAGGCGAAATTCCTGCCGCGAGATGCCTGATCAGCGTTGAGGTTCAAATCGTATCAGCGGATCATCCGAAATGGCATCCAGAGGATCTTTGGGGGCGAGCACCAGAGGCGCCCGGGGGTCGTCGGACAGAGAAACGCGGGAAGAGGCCTGTGGCGAAGCCGCGCCCGTCAGGATATCCAGGCGGGCTTCAAGCGCGCGTATCTGCACCCTGAGCTGAGCATGCTCATCGCGCGTGAGTTCTTGGAATTTCTCCAGACCGCGCATAAGATAAAAAAACATGACAAAAATACCGGCGAAGCAAAGAAAGGCAAAGACCATATATCCCATATCGCAAGGCTCCCCGCATTGATGCCGGATTGGAACGCATTTCATGCACCAGCCCGGAGCTGATGCATGCGTATCGCTGAACGCGAAACGCGGTTTTCGGTTCGCTTCAGCGGGAAGCTCCGCCGGTCCCCGCCCCAGGCGGGATAAAAAGCATCCCATAATGAAGTATGAAAGGACTTCTATAATCCCTACCAGCATATTTGCAAGGGAAAAAATGTCCAAGCTCCTTCCGCGCCTAGTCATCGCAGACAGCCGGGGCCGGATTTTTGATCACCCCGAGTTGCTCATGTTGTGCCGCCGCGGCAGCCAATGGACGCTGCCGCGCCCAGATGAGCTCATTCCCCTGCCGGAAGAGAGCGAACTTTTTCTATTACCCGCGCGCCGTGCCGCCGGGCTCGATCCAAAAACCGGCGAGGTCGACGTGCAGGAAGAACTGGCGGTGGCCGCTTTTGCCGCCCCGGCCCACACCATAACGGCACATCCTGCATATGTCACTGATAACGGCGCGCCGGCGCTGCCGCTGTTCGCTTACGGCGCCGTGGGTTTTTCCCGGGGCCGTTTCTATGTCTGCGCCAAAAAGGTGGACGAAGACAGGCGCCAGGTTTTTGCCGGCATACCCCGGGGGCGCCTGGAACAACGAGCGAGGGCGCTGATGCGGCTCTATCCCGGCAACAGGCTCATACAGCACTTGATGGCGAAGTGCGCCCTGCGTTACGCCTGTCCGGCGGCGCGCAATCTCGCCCTTGGACGACACGAGGCGCCTTTGCCCGTTTCCCGCATCTGCAACGCGCGGTGCGTGGGCTGCATTTCGCAGCAGGAGGAAGGATCAAAAATCTGCGCCGCACCACAAAACCGTATGGACTTCACTCCAACAGCGGATGAGGTGCTGGAAATCATGTTCCACCATGCCAGGGAGGAAAAGCACCCCGTGTTTTCTTTCGGCCAAGGGTGCGAGGGGGAACCGCTCACGCAGGCCGCGCTCCTGATCGAGGTTGTACGGCGTTTTCGCGCCTCCGGAGGACGCGGGACAGTAAATGTGAACAGCAACGCCTCCTTGCCCGATGCGGTGGCGAAGCTGGCGGAAGCGGGGCTGGATTCCCTGCGCGTAAGTATGAACAGCGCCAGAGAGGACTGCTACACCTTATATTACCGCCCCCGGGGCTACACATTGGCACAGGTGCGCGAGTCCATAGCCCGCGCGCGCGCAGCCGGCGTTTTTGTCTCCATCAATCTCTTGTATTTTCCCGGGGTCAGCGATACGGAAGAGGAAATTGCGGCACTTGCAGATCTTGTGCAGACGTACAAGATCGATTTTCTCCAGTTGCGCAATTTGAACATTGACCCCGAATTGTATATGGAACTTCTTGCGCCTGTGGCTCTCGGCCCGTCCGCAGGCTTCGGCAATTTCAGGAAGCGCCTGCGCAAAGCCTGCCCCTGGCTTGGTTTCGGATATTTCAATCCCTATTTGGGAGATGACGACGACGCAATGTGAAGCATATAAAGAGGCAGGCGAGACCAGCCCCTCGCCGTAGCCGACAAACCCCACCTTGCAGGACGCAACATTGATTTGAAAATGGAATAGGAGGCGACCATGCCTGATAAAAAAACAGTCTCTCCCCGCCCGCACTCGGAGTGGCAACCTGACGACGAAGACAGCCTCGACGACGACAGCATGGTGGAAGAACATGTCCCTGCCGGGAAAAAAGGCTATCACAGGCACTCAACCTGGCAGCCCGATGACGAGGACAGCCTCGACGACGACAGCATGGCATAGCCCGGAACTTGCACAGCGTATTTTCGGAGGGATGCGTATGATAACAGCCTTGCTTGTGTACTTGGCTTGCGGGCTTGCAGCCGGAATTCTGGCTGGACTTCTGGGTGTGGGCGGCGGCTTGGTTATCGTGCCCATGCTGGTGTTCATCTTTCCCACTCAGGGAGTGCCCGCGGCACATGTCCAGATCATGGCCCTCGGGACCTCGCTGGCCAGCATCACCATAACCTCCATTTCCAGCTTCCGCGCCCATGACAAACGCGGCGCGGTCCGCTGGGATATCTGGCGCGCCATTACTCCCGGCATTCTCATCGGGACCTTCGGAGGCGGCTTTCTGGCCAAAGCCCTACCCACAACTTTTTTGACGGGTTTTTTCATCTTTTTCGTCTACTACGTTTCCATCCAGATGTTTCTGGATTTCAAGCCCAAGGCAGGCAGACATCTGCCCGGCATATGCGGCATGAGCGGCGCGGGCGGCGTCATCGGCGTGGTTTCCAGCCTGGTGGGCATAGGCGGCGGCAGCCTTTCCGTACCTTTCATGACCTATTGTAACGTGCCCATGCACACCGCTGTCGGCACATCAGCCGCCATCGGCTTTCCCATCGCC
>WRKB01000065.1 GCA_009778295.1 Betaproteobacteria bacterium
GATACCGGCGAAGGCATCGCCCCCGAACACGCCCACCGAATTTTTGATCCTTTTTTCTCAACGAGAGCCGTGGGCAAGGGCGCCGGCCTCGGCCTGACCACCTGCCACAGCATCGTGACAGTTCTGCGCGGCGCGCTGTGGCACGCGCCCAATACGCCCCACGGTACAATAATGATTGTGGAACTTCCTGTAGACTCTAACGCCGAGAAGGAAACAGCATGAAAAAAATGAAACTGCTCATCGTGGATGATGAACCGGCCCTGTGTAAAGTCCTGTCGGACAGACTCTCCGTTTTATACGATATTACCCCGGATGTATGCCACAACGGACTGGAAGCCCTGGAGAAGATCAAGACCAACGACTACGATGTGGTGGTGCTTGATATAGAAATGCCCGCCATGGACGGGATGGAGACTCTCAAAAAAATCAAGGAAACGAAACCGACCACCCAGGTAGTCATGTTCACGGGGCACAGCACAGAAGACAGGCGTACCCTGGCCAAAACGCTCGGCGCGTTCAACTACGTGGACAAGATCGACGGCATGTACAAACTCGCGCCGATGATTGAAGGCGCCTTCCATCTGCGCAAAGCCCTGGAAGACACCTACACCGATGTAGCGCTGAACGAATACTCGCGCTAACCAAAGATCTTCATCAACCATTTCCCTTGCGACACAGCTCCGTATCCCCTCATACGAGGATGCGGAGCTGTGTCGGCACCTGTGCGGGTTGTTCCCTGCACGTCCTTATTCAAGAGTTAGTCAAAAAAAAATCTTGAAAAAAAGCGCGGTCCGTTGCATCTTGATTGCCATTTGGGTATGAAACCTCCCCGTCTGTGTTGCGCGGAGATGCAAGGCATGTCCTTTGGACATGTCGCGCATTTTTTGTCCACGTTGGACGGGGCGAGGTTTCTTGCCATTATCAGCGCTGCACGCGCGCTATCTTTCGGGGGAAAAAGGAAGATGGAACCTACTGTTACCGTCACTGCGGGTCTTGATATTGTCGGCCTTTTCGCGAATGCCACGCTGGTCGTCAAATGCGTCCTGTCCATGCTTATCTGCATGTCTCTTGGAAGCTGGGCGTTGATGATCCAGAAATGGGTATCCCTGCGTTCCGCCCACAACAAGGCTGCAGACGGCCTGACACGCTTCGAGCGCGCAGGCAGCCTGCGCGAGGCGGTTCAGTCGCTGGGATCGGACCCGGCTTCTCCTCTCTATTTCGTGGCCCACCAGGGTGTAGTGGAATTCAACCGCGCCAAGGAAGTAGGCACCAGCAGTGAAGTAGTGGTGGATAACGTGCGCCGCTCATTGCGCCAGGGCGTCGGTACGGAACTGGCCCGTCTGCACCACTCTCTCTCGCTGCTGGCCACAACGGCCAATACGGCGCCGTTTATCGGACTTTTCGGCACTGTCTGGGGCATCATGCACTCGTTCCACTCCATCGGACAACTCAAGTCCGCCTCGCTGGCCATTGTCGCGCCGGGTATTTCCGAAGCTCTGGTGGCGACTGCCATCGGCCTTGGCGTCGCCGTACCGGCCACAGTGGGCTACAACATCTTCCTGGGAAAACTGAACGAAGTGGAAACCCAGCTTGTAAACTTCGCCGGGGTGTTTTTGAACAGCGTACAGCGTGAGCTCAACGCCCAGCGAACCGTTCAGCGCATCGGACAGACGGAGGGATAGCGGCATGGGTGCAGGCACATACAAACAAGGCAGCTATGTGGCCGAAATCAACGTCACGCCCTTTGTGGACGTGATGCTGGTGCTGCTTATCATTTTTATGGTTACCGCCCCCATGATGTCCGAAGGCCTGGAGGTCGATCTGCCCAAGACCCGACATGTGGATATCCTGCCCACACAAAGCGAAAATATGCTCATGACCGTCAAGCGGGACGGGACGATCTATCTGGATGAATATCAGGTTCCTTACGAGGAACTGCAAGAAAAACTCCGCCTGCTGGTAAAGGAAAAGAATAAAGCCCTTTTTCTCCAGGCAGACAAGGAAGTGCCCTACGGTGTCGTTGTGGACGCCATGGCCAGCATCAAAGAAGCAGGCATAGAAAAGATGGGTGTTGTAGCCCAGCGCGGCGAAGCCGTTCCACCGGCGGCTGAGTCAAAAGGCAAGGGGCCGCAAAAGAAATAACAGCGGCGTTTCCGCCCGGCAAAACCGGGGGTGAAGGCGTATTCGAGATACGACATGCGGTTGGCAAGTTTTATAATTTCCTTTTGCCTGCACGCCAGCTTTGTCCTGCTGGTGCTGTTTTGGCCTTCTCCCCCGCTGCTCAAGCTGGATATCCAACCCATGACCGTCAGTCTGGTGGACGGCCTGCCGGGCGGCAACAGCATGCCTTCGCCCATTCTCGGCCCGCAGGGAGCTCCCGCACAAAAACAGGCGCCGCCCCTGCCTTCCGCGCCGCCCAAGGAACCCTCCCCGCCTATGATCACGGAGCCTTCGCCGGAGGCTGTGCCGGTGGAAACGCCTCCTCCCAAGCTGGAAACACCCGCACCGGAGCCGGATACCGCCTTGCTGGCGGACAAGCGGCCGGCGCCGCCCAAAGAACCGCCCAAACCGACACCGCCCAAGGAGCCGCCAAAACCGGCGCCACCCAAGGCAGACCCGGTAAAGGACGCGTTGGACAAGGCCCGGGCTGCGGCCAAAGCCACTCCAGGCGAGCTGAAAATGAAACCTAATGCCGTGGCGCTGGCCCTGGCGGACGCCCGCAAACGAAGCGGCGGACAGAACGGCGGAGGCGGAGGAGAAGGAGAAGGAGAAGGCGGCGGAGGCATCGGCGACGTATATCTCGCACAGATCGTCATGGCCGTACGACCGAACTGGTCTTGGCCCGCACTGGCGAAGGGCAACCTTTCCGTTGCCCTGTATCTGAAGATGGACGCAACAGGACGGGTGCTTGACGTGCGCGTGGAAGAGTCTTCCGGCAATGCGGCGTTTGACAGCAGCGCGGTCGGCGCGGTACGGGTCACACAGGTGTTGCCGCCCCCCCCCAGCCCGGGTTACCGCGAGATCATACTCAGCTTCTCCCCGCCGATGTA
>WRKB01000066.1 GCA_009778295.1 Betaproteobacteria bacterium
CGTCAACAGTCCCAAACGCGGCTGGTTCAAGCTCAGCTTCGGCGCTGAAATACTGCCGTATTACCAGCTTGTGCTGGAAAAAAGTATGCTTACGATCGCATAGCCCGCACGACCAAGTCAAGGGACAGCCCCCTGCAACAGCGTAATAATTTTCTCTGCCTGGGTCTGGACAGCAAGCGTGTCAAAATCGTCTACGGCCAGCATCAGGGCTGTGTAAACGGAGGCCGTAGCCGCATGGCCGAGCAGACCTTCAAAGTCCTTTAACTGTTGTTGCACTGCTGTCCAATCCGAACTCATGCGTTCGGACGCAGACCGCAAAAAGGCGATGACCTCTGCTTGCCGCTCTGCGCTCATCTCCTGCTGGACAACAGTTTTATCCGGTTCCGGGGATTGGTTGATCACCCGATGGATGCTTTCAATGGTCTGGTGGAGTACATCGCGCATCTGGGCCAGCAGAGTGGTATATTCTTTGTTCGCGGCAAGCGCTTTTTCCAAATCGCCTGCGACCGACGCTAAACTGGATGCCCCCAAGTTGGCGGCAACTCCTTTGACCGTGTGCGCTAAGCGGACGGCGAGCTGCTGATCTCCGACATCCAAGGCGTCACGCACCTGCTGGGGAACATGTTCATAGCTCTCCACAAAGCGGTTGAGCAATTTTTTGTATAAATTTTCATTGCCTCCTAGGTTCTTCAGCGCGGCTTGCACAGACAATCCCGGCAAATCGCCAAGGTTATGCGGTGAGGCGTTGCCGGGCTGTGCGCCTCCTGCTGCGGACAGCTTGTCAACGCGGAGCCATTTGACCAAAGATTCATACAAGTACTTTGGATCAATAGGTTTTGTCAAATGATCCTGCATGCCGGCCTGAAGACTTTTTTCTCTGTCGCTTGGCAGGGCATGCGCCGTCATGGCGAGAATGGGTAGGTTGCGTATGCCCGGTACAGGCAGCTCACGCGCGCGGCGCGTAGCTTCAAGACCATCCATAATCGGCATCTGAATATCCATAAGCACCAGGTCAAACTGCTGTTGTTGCAGGATATTCAACGCTTCTTTCCCATTGTTTGCGGTCACGACCACGGAACCTACCTGATTGAGAAGCTCCACTGCAATCTGGGTGTTGATCTCGTTGTCCTCGACCAGGAGAATCCGAGCTCCCCTTAAGGGTTTCAGTATGTCTGCCTGCTTAGAGGCACTTTCCTCTTCTGGCACTGCAGGCGGATTTATTGCTTCTGCTCCGCTTTTTTCCCTGGAAAACAGGCGGACGATACTGTCAAAAAGCAGGGAACGCGCTACGGGTTTAACCAAAAAATCGTGTATGCCAGCGCCTTGCCCCTGGCGTTGGCAATCTTCCAGGACCGAGGCGGAAACCATAAGCAATTGCGGGGGGGCATTGATGGCGGGATTTTCTTTGATGCGTCTCGCCGTTTCTATGCCGTCCAATCCCGGCATCTTCCAGTCAAGCAACACAAGCGCATAGGGATCATTCAATTCGCACGCCTGTTGCAGCATATCAAGAGCCTCCAGGCCGGATTCCGCATTTCTCACACGGAAGCCGAAGGAGGTTAACACTTCTGAAAGAATATCCCGCGCGGAGGAGTTATCGTCCACCACCAGCACGTGCAAATTCCGCAACAGGCCGGTGGGAACTGTGCGCGGAACGGGCGATTCCCCAGCTCTGATCCACAGGCTGATATGAAAAATACTGCCCTGTTCGGCTTCGCTTTCCACCCAGATTTTGCCATCCATAAGGCGGACGAGCATGTGCACAATGGCAAGGCCGAGCCCGACATCGGAATCCACCTCTGAGGACAGATTTTCCAGCGGCGAGGAAAAAAAGAGCCCGATGCGATCCATCTGCTCTTGGCTCATGCCAACCCCGGTATCTTGAATGGAAAAATGCAGATGGAGGGAGTCTTCTTCCCGTTCCAGCAGATCAACGCTGATGATGACCTCTCCTTCCTTGGTAAAGCGGACGGCGTTGCTGGCAAGATTTACAATCACCTGATAGAGGCGGTACGAATCTCCCTTGAGGTATTCGGGCACCTCCGGGGCGGTGCGGAACAGAACTTCCAATCCTTTTTTCTCAGCGCGTAGAACAACCGTGTCGGAAATTTTCTGCAGCAGATCCGTCAGCCGGAAGGGGGCAGGCTGCAATTCCACACGACCGGATTCTATACTGGAAAAATCGAAAATATCGTTGAGAACTCCCACCAGATTGATAGCTGAACTTTGAATCTTCTCCAGATAATCCCTTTGGCGGGTACTGAGCTCCGTTTGCAGGCATAGGTGGCTCAGGCCAACAATGGAATTAATTGGCGTGCGAATGTCGTGGCTCATCCGTGCCAGAAGATCACTTTTTCTCCTGTAGGAGCCTTCAACACCCTGCTGTTGCATAGTACTCACCTTTCCTGATTTATTCATATTTTTCAAGATAATAGAGGATTAGCGCAACTGGCTGCCTTGCGCGGCGGGGGAAAGGGCGGCTGTTTGCGGCAATGCCCGGCGAGGCGGAAAGACTTTGGCCTTTTTACCTGAACCCGGATCTTGAGTCTGTGTTTTTTCACCGTTGGCAAAACGGGTCGAAGCAGTCGCCCTTGCAAGCCTCCCCGGATGCTCACGCGATGTTTTTGCGGTTTTTGCCTTCTTCCCGCCATTAAGTTCCATTGTCTCTTTTTCAGGCATCCGGAGGCTGGCGCCATAATCCAGCAGACGTTGCGCTTCCCGTGTGCGGACTTCCACGGAGGGGGTACGCATAAGCACTCCCACCATTTCCATGCCGTGGCGGGTGCTCGTAAGAATGATATTGTAGCCTGACGCTCTGGTAAATCCTGTTTTCAACCCGTTTATTGCATCATGCCCCAAGAGTTTGTTGGTATTCTGCATCAGGATGCCGTTGTGGAGAATGGCAGGAGTACTATGATAGCAGCGGGCCGATGGATGGGCTTCAAGATACCGGCAGGCAAGGCGCAGCATGTCGGCGGCCGTCGTGAACTGTCCTTTGGCCGGCAATCCGTGTGGTGTTTTAAAAACCGTGTTTTTCATGCCGATTTGTTCGGCTTTGCGGTTCATTATGGATACAAAA
>WRKB01000067.1 GCA_009778295.1 Betaproteobacteria bacterium
AAATTCGCAGCCGCCGTAATAGCGTTTGCCGGGATAGCCCTCGGCATACTTGTGGGTCAGCACCGACCCTTGCGCCTGGCGCACCGCCGGAGAAATAAAATTTTCCGAGGCAATCAGCTCAAGTCCACCTGTCTGGCGGGCGCTTTCGCGCCAGATGGTCTGCGCCAGTTCCGGATCTTGCAATATCAGTTCCTGCATTTTCCAATCTCCTTGACAGCCCTCAATTTCGGCATGCCTTGAACAAAATGCTGGCATTGGTGCCGCCAAAGCCGAAAGAATTGCACAAGGCGTATTCGCAAGCCTGCCGCTCAGGCCCGTCGCTCAAATAATTGAGGTCGCACTCCGGATCGGGCGTGACGAGATTGATAGTGCCGGGCAAGATACCTTCGTGCAGGGCCATGACGGTGAATACACTCTCAAGACCGCCGGCCGCCCCGAGCAGGTGCCCGGTCATGGACTTGGTGCCCGATATCCGGAGCTTGGCGGCATGTGCGCCGAAAACGCGCTTGATCGCGCGTGTCTCGCACAGGTCGTTGAGTTGCGTAGACGTGCCGTGGGCATTGATGTGTTCCACCTCTTCAGGGCGAAGTCTGCCGTCATCCAGAGCATTGCGCATGGCTCTTGCCATGCCTTCGCCGGACTCTTCGGGCGCGGTGACGTGATGCGCGTCGCAAGAAGCGCCAAAACCCACAATTTCTCCATATATCTTCGCGCCGCGAGCCTGGGCGGATTCCAGGCTTTCCAGCAGCAGGAAACCCGCGCCTTCGGCAATGACGAAGCCGTCCCTGTTTTTATCGAAGGGACGCGAAGCTTTTGCAGGCTCGTCGTTATGGGAGGAGGAAAGCGCCTTCATCGCGGTAAAACCGGCCACCCCCAAAGGAGTGACAGAAGCTTCCACGCCGCCGGTGATCGCCGCATCACAACGGCCAAGGACAATTTCGTTCCATGCGGAGCCAATGGCGTGCAATGCGGAAGCGCAGGCCGTGGTGGTCACCATGTTCGAGCCTTTGGCTCCGCTGGCAATCGCCACCTGGCCTGGTCCAAGATTAGAAATCATCATGGGCACGAGGAAGGGCGAGACTTTGGAAGGGCCGGATTTCATAAGTTTTTCATGATAAAATTCGATGGTCCGCAGGCCGCCGATGCCGATACCGAGCATCACGCCCACGCGCGCGGCGTTGTCTTCGTCAATGACGTAGCCGGCGTCCTTGAGCAGCATGTCCGCGGCCGCCACGGCGAATTGCGAGAAACGATCCATGCGCTTGGCCTGCTTGAAGGACATGTATTTTTCCGGATCAAACTCCTTCACTTCCCCCGCAATGCGCGCCTCATACCCTGAAGCGTCGAAAATCGTAATGGGACCTATGCCTGAGTCTCCCCTCAGCAGACGCGTCCAACTCGTCAGCAAATCATTGCCCAGGGGGCTCAGGACGGAAAGGCCCGTAACCACCACTCGCTTCCGGTTCATATACCTTACATCCTTAACGTAAGCGTACAGGGGGGCAAACCAGCCCCCCTGCAATTCCGTTTTCGTGACGGCCTTCCATTCGCTTTGCAGCCGATCACGAAACGCATTCAGCCCCTTTTACTTTCGATGTAGGCCAGAGCGTCCTTGACCTTGAGCAGTTTTTGGGCATCCTCATCCGCGATTTCGATATCGAATTCTTCTTCCATAGCCATGATCAGTTCCGTCAAATCCAGAGAATCAGCGCCCAGGTCTTCGACAAAAGAGGCTTCAGGACGCACGTCGTCAGCGGAGACACCCAGTTGATCCACGATGATTTTCTTTACTTTTTCCTCAAGAGACATCTCTCCCTCCACTCTGCTTGCTTTCTGTTGGGTTGTGATCGCGCCCCGTGCGCTGCTTAGCAATACATGCCGCCGTTTACAGCCAGTACCTGGCCGGTGATGTAACCTGCCTTGTCCGAGGCGAGAAAGGCCACGGCCTCTGCAACATCGCGCGCCTGCCCCAGACGTTTTACAGGAATATGCTCCACATACGCAGCGCGGACTTCCTCGGACAAGGCCGCCGTCATGTCGGTTTCAATAAAGCCGGGAGCCACGGCGTTTACGGTGACATTGCGCCCCGCCAGCTCCTTGGCCGCCGACTTCGTCATGCCGATCAGGCCGGCTTTGGCCGCGGCATAATTGATCTGTCCGGCATTACCCATCTGCCCGACCACGGAACTTATATTGATGATGCGTCCGCCACGCTGCTTGCTCATTATTTTTGCGGCTTCACGCAGGCAGGCGAAAGCACCCCGCAGATTCACCGCCAGCACGCGGTCGAAATCTTCGTCCCGCATGCGGATGAGAAAACCGTCTTTGGTGATCCCGGCGTTATTCACCAGCACCGCAAGTTGCACCTTGTCCTTGATTTCGGCAGCAAAAAATTCGCTCACAGCTTGCGCGTCACCCACGTCCAAATGGAATGCACGAGCCTTACCGCCTTGTTTTTCAATTTCTTTGACAGTCTGGGCCGCCTCTTCCGGCTTGCTCACATAGGTCAGATAGACTTCAAAGCCGTCCCGGGCAAGACATTGCGCCACGGCCCTGCCGATGCCCCGGGAAGCGCCCGTCACCAGGGCGGTAGCTGTGGGTACGTTCATCTCTGCTCCTATGGAGGAAATATCCTTCAGGCGGATATCTCCCTTCTTATCCTAAAAAATGTTCCAATTCAATGTTATTCCATGCGCAGCAGTCCGGCTGCCCAAGTCAGGCCGCCGCCGAAGGTAGCCATAAGCACGCGTGTCCCGGAAGGCATACGCCCCTGCTTACGCGCCTCGTATAGAGCCAGGGGAACGGAAGCCGCCGAAGTATTGCCGTAATCAGCCACATTCGTAAATACCCGCTCCTCCGGAAAGTCCAGCCGATTGCTGACGGCTTCGATAATGCGCATATTGGCCTGATGGGGAACAAGCAGGTGCACGTCCTGGGCGTTCAAAGCATTGCGCGCGAGAATATCCCTGCAGATCTGCGCCATGCTGCGTACGGCATGTTTGAAAACCTCCCGTCCTTGCATGGAGATGAAAAAGTCCTCGCCCACCTTGTCCCCCAGCACATAGCTCCGGGCGCTGCCCCC
>WRKB01000068.1 GCA_009778295.1 Betaproteobacteria bacterium
CCTCCGCTCTGTGCGGGGATTTGCCCATAACCCCCCGCCGTGGGGTTGCCGCAGGGCGAATGTCCTTCGCCGTCAGCGGCAAGCTCCCAGTGAAAATGCTCTTGTGTCATGTCTCGCGCGGCCCCTTCGGGCCTGCGCTGGGTGCCGCGTGACGCGGCACTCGTTGAAACGGTTCGTATCCCCGGCGGGATGGCGCAAAAGCGCGCGTGCCGGGCGGAGTGAAAATGATAAGCAAAAAAATTTGTATGATTGGAGCGTTCGCCGTCGGCAAGACCTCGCTGGTCGAGCAATACGTGCGTTCAATATTTTCGGATCGCTATCTGTCCACTGTGGGGGTGAAGATAAGCAAGAAGGAATGCCGCCTGGGAGAGCGGGAGGTCAATCTGGTGCTGTGGGACATGGAGGGCAAGGACGAGTACAATGAAATCAACGTCTCCTATCTGCGCGGCGCGATGGGGTTTTTTCTCGTTGCCGACGGTACGCGGAAGGATACGCTGCATACGGCCCAGCTCATCCGCCTGCTCGCTCTTGATGTTGTCGGCAATGTCCCCCATTATTTGCTGCTCAATAAAGCGGATTTGCTCGAGGGCTGGCAGGTGACGGAAGATGATATCACGCAGCTTGAACTACAGGGCCTGCATGTGCTGAAAACAAGCGCCAAGACAGGCGAAGGAGTTGAGGATGCCTTTATGAAACTGGCCGAGGCTATGCTAGCATTCCAATCCTGAGTTATCCATCACAAGGAGTTGCCATGAAAGCGTATTTTTTTGAAGCCGGGATATTAAAAAGCCAGAAACAGTATTTTACCTTTGCCGTGGATGTCGGAAAACAGTTTGATGTTCCCGTGCCGTTTATGCTGATTGATCATCCTCGCGGGAAAGTCCTGTTCGACACCGGCAACGCGCTTGAGGTAGTTAACGAAAAAGAAAAGCATTGGGGCGGCATTCTTGCGGCCTACGATCCTGTCATGACCAAGGAACAATGGTGCGTAAACGCCATCAAAAAGGTCGGCGTCAAAGCCGAAGACATCGACTTTGTCGTCCTGTCCCACTTGCATCTTGACCATGCGGGCGGTGTCGGCCAGTTCCCGAACGCCACCTATGTCGTGCAGCGCGAGGAACTGTCGTATGCGTATATTCCGGATTCGTTCATGCGCGGCGCATATATCCGCAAGGACTTTGACCGGCAGGTGGACTGGCTGCTCCTGAACGGCTGGACGGATGACAAATTCGATCTGTTCGGCGACGGCAGCGTGGTCACGCATTTCACTCCTGGGCATACCCCCGGGCATCAGTCGCTGATGCTGACCTTGCCCGAATCCGGGAAATTCTTTTTAACCGCCGATAGCTGCTATACCGAGGAAAACCTGAATAAAAACATTCTGCCCGGTCTGGCCTGGAACTTCGGGGAATGCGAACGGACTATGGCCCGCATACGCAAGCTGCAGCGTGCGGAAGGCGCCAAAATCATTACCGGGCACGACCCGGAAGCCTGGAAAGCATGCAAACAGGCACCGGAATTTTACCGCTGAAACAGCAAGGAGATGTCATGAGCGCAGTTGATATTTTCAGAACTTCGGGCCGCATCGTTTTCGGCAGCGGCGCGCTTGCGCGCATTGCTGACGAGGTAAAAGCCGCGGGCGGCAAAAAGGTCGCCATCATCACCGACCCCGGTCTGGTCAAAACCGGACTCGTGGAAAAACTTGAAAAGTTCCTCTCGGCCGCGAAAGTGCCCTTCGTCCGCTATGACAAGGTCGAAGCCGATCCACGCTATGAAATCGTCTATGACGCCCTTGACGTTGTAAAAAAGAGCAAGGCCGACGTTGTCATCGGTTTCGGCGGCGGTTCCTCCCAGGATATCGCCAAAGCCGCCGCCATGCTTGCCAGGAACGAAGGTCCTGTTGAAAGGTATTTCGGCACCGACCTTGTCCCCAAGCCCGGCCTGCCGCTGATTCTCATTCCCACCACGGCGGGAACGGGCAGCGAAGTCACGCCCATAGCCATTCTTTCCGACAGCCATGAAAAGCTGAAAAAAGGCATCGTCAGCCCCTATCTGTTCCCTGCCGTCGCCCTGCTCGATCCGGAACTCACGCTGGGACTGCCGCCGGCCATCACGGCGGCAACCGGCATGGACGCCCTTATCCATGCCGTGGAAGCCTATACCTCCATCCATGCCACCCCCCTGTCCGATTTGCTCGCCATTGAGGCTATCAGGCTGATCAGCGCCAACCTGCGCACAGCCTATGCCAGCGGCGGCAATTTGGGCAGCCGCGAAGCCATGCTGCGCGGAAGCCTGCTTGCGGGCATGGCCTTTGCCACGGCAGGGGTTACCGCCGTGCATGCCTTTGCCTATCCGATCGGCGCCGAGTTTCATATTCCGCATGGCGTTGCCAACACCATCATGTTTATTCCGGTGATGGAATTCAATTTCCTGGGGAATCTGCCGCGCTTCGCCGCGCTTGCGGAGTTCCTGGGCGAGAATTCCTGCGGCATGACGCAGCGCGAGTCCGCCATGCTGGCGCTGGAATCCATCAAAACGCTGGCTCAGGATCTGAATGTTCCGCAGCATCTGAAAGAATTCGGCGTGAAAAAATCGGACGTGCCCGCGCTGGCAAAGGCGGTTCTGCTGGTCACCCGCCTGTTGAGCAACAACCCCCGCCGCGTGGGGTACGAGGATGCCGTGGCGATCTACACGAAGGCCCTGTAAGGAAACACGATCCACGGGCTTACGCCTTGAGCGTGACCTTTGTATTCTGGAGCGGATTTCGGATCCGCTCCAGATTTTTTTCCGGCGGGCTTGCGCGGTCCCCTTCGCGGGAGAAGGTGCTGTGATGAACGATTTTTTGACGGCGTTGCCGCCATCGTTGAGCAGGCGCGGACATATGTGGGCCGAACCGCGCGGCAGATTCCGCCGGAGGAACCAGACAAGGAAAAAAGCCAAACGATGTTTAGCCTTTTGGGAAGGAATACTTTGCCATCAAAAAACCTCACGAGCAAGCACAGCAGCGCTGACGGAGAACATAGACCCCCAGCCAGAACATTCCCCAAGCGCGTAGTGGTGCACGCATGCAGGACGAACATTTGCTTTTCGTATTTTTTATA
>WRKB01000069.1 GCA_009778295.1 Betaproteobacteria bacterium
GCAAGCGCAATGTATTTGCGCGGTAAGCGCCGAAGTGAGCGAAGTTACGAGATGCGGCTTATATAAAATCTCAAAGTTAATCTGCTCTAGTGTCTAAACGACCTCTGCCCGGTAAACACCATGGACACCTGCGGAACTGCTTCGTTGCACGCCGCGATGACTTCCATGTCGCGCAACGCGCCGCCCGGATGGGCTATGGCCTGTATTCCCTGGCGGATTGCCACATCTACGCCGTCTCGAAAGGGGAAAAATCCATCGGAAACCAGCGCCGTGCCCTGCAAGCCTGCCTTGGCTTTTTTCGTGCGCGCTTCGATATCCTCGAGTAGCTGTGCGTTCTCCGCATCCGACCCCGCCTTGAGTTTCAGTTCATACAAACTCATGTTATGTTCTTTAAAAACAAGCATATCCGCATACTTGGTATGCGCCTTGTAGATGGCCAATTCGACGCAACCTACGCGATCCTGCTCGCCGGTACCGATGGCTATCGTTGCGCCATTTTTTACAAAAATGACAGAGTTGGAGGTAACGCCCGACTCCACGGCCCAAGCGAAAAGCAAGTCTTCGGCTTCGCGGGCGCTGGGCGCTCGGGCGCTCACAAAACTGCCGTCCTCGGCCCTGGCGCTGGCGGGAATGAAATCTTCCACTGTGCGGATGCGGTTCACAAAAGATTTCTGGATGATAAGTCCTCCATCGGCCAGGCTTTTGATATCCAGAAAGGAACAGTCCGCCAGTCGGCTTAGATCGCCGAGCGCGGGCAGCTTGAAGATGCGCAAATTCTTGCGCCGTTTGATGATGTCCAGCACGCCATCCTCGAAATCTGGCGCGGCCACGACTTCGAAATAGTTGGCAGCGATGATTTCCGCAGCTTCCAGGCCCAGGGGGCGGTTGACGACGATCGCTCCGCCAAATGCCGCGATGCGATCACACCAAAAAGCCTTGTGCAGAGCCGTAGCTATGCCTTCGTCCGACCAAGCCGCACCACAGGGATTGTTGTGTTTGAGGATGAGCGCGGCAGGGCGTTTTGTCAGATACTGCAGGATATTGACGCCGTTATCCACATCAGTCAGGTTGATTTTGCCGGGATGTTTGCCCGCCTGAATCATCTGGGCTTCATTTACGGCTGACACGATACCCTGCCCGGGTGAGCGCCAGGCGATATTGCCGCAGGAAAGGGATCCTTCGGCCAGTTCATACAAGGCTGCGGGTTGATCCGGATTTTCGCCGTAACGCAGGCCTTTTTTCTCGTCGTCCAGCGTCCAGTTGCGTTTGCGGTAACGCAGCCGCTCATTGCCCAATTCAAGGATCAGGCTGTCGGGAAAAGCGTCTTTTTGCAGCGTGTTATACATATCTTTCAGTATCATGCACTTGCTCCATGAGTAGAATTTCAGGCGCGCTGTTGCGCCTTTCCAAAAGGCTCGAACCTAGCTAGCACAAGAAGGCCCGGAGGACAAATTTCGTTTGATATCGATCCATATTTTGTGTATACTGTAAGTATATGGAACAAATGCTGCTCCGGCTCGCACGCCAGCTCGACGCACTGGACGAGTCTTCGCTTATGGCTCTGTGGGAGAAATATGCTGCCATCGTGGCGCATTTTGAACCCAGTCAGCGCTGGGAGGAAGCTGCCTTGGCGCTTTCCTTTATTCAGGCCAAACGTTGGAAAAACCAGCTTTTCAACTATCACTGGGCACGCCAGGTGCAACACCCGCAACAGATCCAGGCTGGCGGCCAAACGGACAGCCCGGATGGAGCCGCGTTCAGCCTGGAAAATCCTGAGGCATCAGATGCCACCGGTGACGGGGACGGAAGCGAGAAAAAGCGGTGTCAGGTACTCAGCTTCAGGCCGCAAAAGGGTCACTAAGCCGTGTAGCACATGGTAGTACCAGCGTACATTCTGCACAAAGCTCACAGCCTCGCCCCCCCGGCATGTATTTTGCCCCACCAGAGCCGCGTATTCCCGCTGTGACAGCAGTGGATAGACTTGTTTGAGTTCCTGCCACGTACGACCGCTTCCGCCGAGCTTGCGCGAAAGCTCCATGGCCCCTTCCAGACGGCGTGGTCCCTGATTGAAGGCCGCCAAGGTAAAGAACCAGCGATCCCATGAATCCAGCCTCAAATCCTCCAGGCTGTCCCACAAATAGCGCAGGTAGCGCGCCCCGCCTGTGATCGCCTGATCAGGATCGTGTCTGTCCACTTTGAGAAAGTTTGCGGTGTACGCGGTCAATTGCATAATGCCCCGTACTCCCGTAATACTTACTGTTTTCGGATCAAAACGTGACTCCTGGAAGATCACGGCGATGAGAAGCAAGGGGTCGATCTCGGCGTTTTGAGCCGCCAAGGCGATCGTTTTACTGTAACTTGGCAGACGAAGCTTGATGGCATCCGTAAGTTCTTTGAGATCGTCCGGATTAAAGCGGCGTGGCAAAAAACCGAAATGCAAATCATTCAGACGGGCAAGCAGAGTATCGTCCGACTGGCTGCGTTGTTGCCAAAACTCGTGCATCCGAAAGGCTAAAAGCGCGTCATCATCCCGCCAGCACCAGCAATGCGCAAGTTCTTCCACTTCGGAAGAATCAGCCGGGTGCTCCTCATGTCCTGTCGGCAAAAAAGGCCGCCACAGTTCTATCGTCTGGCTCTCCATCCGGGGAGGAAGCTCCAGCGTCTCGTTGTCGGCAACATCCGGCGTAGACAGCGTCAGAAGCTTGGCGTGGTGGTATGCGGGACCGGTCTGGGTACCCGGGATCGTGCCGCTGAGTCCGGTAAATCCCGCCATAATATCTGCTTGCCCTTCCTTTAGCAGGTGTATGGCGCTTTGTTGGTCGCCCGCCACGATCCAGTGCGGGGTATAGCCGTATTCCTCGCAGAAGGCGGACACCAGCCCCTGCTCAAATCCCGGGCCAAACGGGGCAATACGGCTTTCCGGCACTGTGTGTCGGGCAATGACCACCCTCAGAACCGGAATGGACTGTTCCGCTGAGGTCTCTGGCAACTCTGAAGATACAGGAATGAGCAGGCAGGCCAAAAATACGATGCATGAGGTACAGCCGCGCCGTACACGGGGAGAAAAGAGAATAGCTTTCATACATGGAAGCCAGAGTCATGGCGGGCGCG
>WRKB01000070.1 GCA_009778295.1 Betaproteobacteria bacterium
GGTGTTTTGTACCGGAAGATTTGGCGGGTTGCGCGCTGGCCTTTGCCGCCAGCGGCAGCCGCGAAGTGAATGCGGCGGTGGCCGCCGCTTGTGCGGAACGGGGGATCTTCTGCACGTGCGCGGACGCCCCTTTGGAAGGCAGTTGTATTGTGCCTGCCGTGGCCCGCTCCGGCGAGTTGACGATGGCGCTTTCCACAGGCGGTACAAGCCCGGCCTATGCCCGCCATTTGCGGGAAGAGTTGGAAGGCTGGCTGTATGATAAAGCGCCGCTGGCGGCCTTGCTGGGGCGCATACGTCCCCGGCTGCTTGCTTTGCGTATGGATACGAGGCAGAATACGCACCTGTTTCGTGCCCTTGTTCAGTCAAAGCTCGGGGCGGCCCTTGCCGCTAAAGATGGTGACCGTTGCAGAAAATTGCTTGTAGCGGCGCTTCCGGAGGATCTGCACCCTTGGCTCGCGGAGTTTTTGGATGGCCTTGTTTGATCAACTGGCCTTTGCCGTACTCATCGTATACGCGTCGGCAAGCCTGTGCGGCTTCGCGGGACTCGTGGCCCGCGTGTCCCTGTTGCGCCGCGCGGCCTGTTTTTTGGCTGTCGGCGGTTTTGTCCTGCAAACGGTTGCCTTCATGCTGGGGAGCCATACGGCGTTGCCGGATGGTTTAAGCCTGGGAGCCTATTTGCAGCTCCTGGCCTGGTTTCTGCTGCTGTGCGGCATGCTGGCTTGGGGAAAGTTCAAGCTGGACGTGCCCCTGCTGTTTGCCGCGCCTCTGGCGTTTTTGCTGGCGGCCATCGCCTGTCCGTTTTTGCACCGCCAGGTCGTGCTTCCAGCCTCGCTTTCCGGGTACTTTTACGCCCTGCATATCGGCGCCCTCTTTCTCAGCTTGGCCTTCATCGCTCTGGCCCTGGGCGCGGGTTTGCTTTTTTTGTATGTGCAGCACAAAATCAAGGCCAAGGAACGCTTGGTGGGCTTTCAAAAGGATTTTCCCGCCTTATCCATGCTGGATAAAATCAATGCCTTGTGCGTGGCGGCCGGCTTTCCGCTCTACACAGTCGGCATCGGAGCGGGCTTCGTCTGGTCGGCTTCCGTCTGGGGCAGGACGCTTTCCGGTGATCCCAAGGAAATAATTTCTCTGTTCATCTGGTTGGGCTTCGCCGTGCTTTTCCACCAGCGCCTGCTGTGCGGCTGGCAGGGACGCAAACCCGCGCTGTTCGCCGTGGCCCTGTTTACGCTGTGCGTCTTCTCCATTGTTGTGGTCAATATATTCCTGCCGACGCACCATGCGTTTTTACCTCCCAATTCCCCCCGGTAGCGCATGAAAAGACATCTTCACCTCGTCGGACTCAATCACCGCAGCGCGGCCGTGGATGTTCGGGAGCGCTACGCGCTCACCCGCCACTGCGACCCGGAGTGTTGGGCCATTCCCCGGGGGGAAGGCGTTGAGGAGTCGTTCATCCTTTCTACCTGTAACCGTGTGGAAGTGCTGGTGGTTGGCCGGGGAGAAAAGCTCGTCCAGCATGCCCTGGAAAGCTGGGCCACGGCGTGCGGACGGCAGGCCGCTGAATTAAGCGGATATATCTACAAGCATCAGGATGAGGATGCCGTGCGCCATCTGTTTACCGTGGCCTCCAGCCTGGACTCGTTGGTGCTCGGCGAGCCGCAGATTCTCGGTCAGCTTAAGGAGGCATACCGCCAGGCTGCTGAAGGCGGGAAAACCGGCCCTATCCTCAACCGTCTGCTGCATAAGTCTTTTTCCGTAGCCAAACGGGTGCGTACGGAAACCGCTGTAGCATCCAGCGCGGTATCCATCAGTTACGCGGCAGTAGAACTCGCCAAGCGCATTTTCGGCAGCATGTCCGGCTACACCGCCATGCTCGTGGGCGCGGGGGAAATGGCGGAACTGGCGGCCATGCATCTTTTGCAGGCGGGCATTCAGCGCATTTTCGTGGCCAACCGTACCTATGGACGAGCTGTGGAACTGGCCCGCCAGTTTCACGGCGAAGCCGTCGCCTTTGAGAGCTTGTTTGAACACCTGGTGGAAACGGATATTGTTATCGCCTCCACCGGTGCGCCGGAAGCCGTCATCCGCGCCGGAGACATCAGGGATGTGCTCAAGAAGCGCAAACACCGTCCCATGTTCTTCATCGACATTGCGGTACCGCGCGATGTGGCTCCGGACGTGAACAGCCTGGACAACGTCTATCTTTACGACATTGACGATTTGAAGGAAGTGGTGGAAGAAAACCTTGCCAGCCGCCGCGACGAGGCAGCTAAAGCCCGTCACATCGTGAGCGAGGAAGCCGGCTCTTTCATGCATTGGCTTGATCAGTTGCGCACGCAGCCGACCATTGTTGAATTCATCCAGCGCGGTGAGCGGATTGTAGAGGAGGAACTCAGCCGAACTTTGCGCCGTCTCGGCCCTGTGGACGGCGAAACGCTTGACGCCTTGCGCGCGATGGCCTCCGCCATGGCCCGCAAGTTTAATCACGATCCCATCCATTTTTTGAAAAATGGGGGTATGGAAGGCGAAGCCCCGCTGGAACGCATTCATCTCATGCAGCGCATGTTCCGGCTTGGTGATGAACTGCCGCTTCCCCCCAGACGGTGCGGACGTAAGGGATAGCCATGCGCAGCTATTACATTGACGAATTCGTGCCGGGCGAGGTGGAGCGCCTTGCCGAACACTTGGAGAGCATGGAACTTTCCGCGGGCGTGGGAGGTTTGTATTGGCTGCCCGTGCCCCAAAAGCTGCTGACGCCTATCCAGCAGGATCATGCGCACGAATGCGGGCCTTACGTTCTGGCCCTGGAAATTCTGGACGGGGCGCTGCGCCTGGAACTGCTCGTGCGTGCGCGTAACAAGCTGCGCTGCGGGTGTGTGGCCTATGCGGAGCAGGGTCTTGTCAACCATATGATTCTGTACCTGCACGAGTTACTGGATGATCTGAAGATTGCGAGCTGAAAAATCATGCCCCTCAAACTTCAGGCTCTCAGCCCCGTTGACGCCAAGCTCTGTCTGGGCGTGGAACGCTTCATCACCGGAGAGCTTGGTCTGAGCCTTGCGGGCCGGCGTTTGCTGCTGGCTGTTTCCGGCGGGTCGGATTCAATGGCCCTGCTGTACATCCTGCA
>WRKB01000071.1 GCA_009778295.1 Betaproteobacteria bacterium
ATCTGTTTCCCGGCATCCGTCTTCAACAGCACCCCTGCGGCCTTCAAATCTTCGGCAAGCTGGCTGAGCGAAGCTTTTGCCTCCTCTCCATCCTTGAGGTCGCGCGATTCGGCAAAGCGGCCCAGTCTGCTACGGGTCAGGGCAAAGTCCTTCCAGGCCGAAGCGAATTTGAAAAGCGCCTCGACGTTGCCGGCCTCCCTGGTCTGTTCGGCAATGGCGACCATGCTGTCGCCCGTATCGTTCATGGTCTTGCGCACCACGTCGTGATACTGGGCGTAGGCATCCAGAATGCTGTTTTCTATCTTGTTGATCTCATTCCGGTATATCTTGACGTCATCGGTAAGCTTGTTCAGAATAACCACCCGCTCGGGTTTGCGGACGACCTCCATATTCTCGTCGATGAGCTTCACGACATTATCCAGATCCTTGCGTACGTTGTCCATGTACTGGGGATCGCGGCTATCGGCGAAATGATATATGTCTGCTGCCGTGGATCTGAAAGCCGTGGTCAGGTCGCTTGTACCCACGTTCAAGCGGGACAGACGCCGGTATTCCATAAACCACTCGGAAGAATCCAGGAGCCTCTGATAGCCGAACACAGCCATGCCGGTTATGAGCGCTATCATAAGCAGGAAGCCGACAATAATTTTACTCTTGGTGGTCATACCAAAACTCCTTGAACGTGAATGAAAGATTGCGCGTTCATCAACAACCTAACTAGAAGTCATTCCATAACGGATTATGAAATGGCTTCTAGTTAGATATCCGTTTTTTTCATATTGAGCTACTATCTTTTTATGCCGGACGATACTCTGCTCTATCGGCTGCCGCGCTTTTCCTTCATATGTCCATAATCAAAAAAAATGCGCCAGCCTTCTGAACCAGGATTCGTCAAGCCGGTGCCCGCCAAGCGCAATCAGCGCCAGCAGACCGGCCAGGAAAATCCATTCCCGCAGACTGCCTGTGGAAAGCAGCGGCAGCCTGAGCCGGGGCCGATCCCGTAGGGGCAGAGCGGGCACCCCGCCGGGGTTCAACGCGTCCAGTGCGATGTGGGAAAGAGCGCCGAGCAGCAGCCCGGCGGCGACCACCCCTGCGGGGGCAGCCGGTCGCAGGCAGGCCATGACCGCCAGTCCGGCGGCATACAGGCCGAACCAGTGGAAAAATCCCCGGTGGATGGCAAGAAAAAGCCGCCTGTCCCTCCGGCTGATGCCCTGTTCGATGAGATCCGGCAACACCGCCCCCAGCACCATGCCCGCGCTCATCAGAGGCTCTGCCTTGAACCACAGCGCCACTGCCAGCGCCCCGGCCTGATGAGTAACCCATTTCATCGGCTGACTGCCATACGTTTTCCCACCGCCAAACTGCCGGCAAATGCGGCACGGCCGCTCCCGTTATATGCTAAAAAGTCTTGCGAAGCCTTTTTTCAACCAGGAAAGGGGAGTGTTTCGCACAAGCGCTATGGAATACTCGTCCCAGTTCCGGTAGCTCCCGTCGGAACAGCGCATTACCGGGCGGCAGCGGCCGTTTTTCAGGGCCTGAACCAGCTCCCGCATGGAAGTCACCGGCTCAGGAAACCAGGTGGCACATCTGCCGACGTCCCGTTCGCGATGCGCATCGCCGCCCCCCAGCGCCACAAGCCCTAGCTGCCTGCATGCCCGAAACGCCTGGCTGTTCTCCTCGTCATCATTGCCGCCGTTGAGCACTTCCACTCCATCCAGACCACGCAGTTCATCCAGGCAATCCCCCAATCCGCCGCCCCAGGCACGGAAAGGGTGCGCAGCGCAGGAAAACCCGTTCCGGCTGGCCACAAAATCTATAAACTCCTGGGCGGTCGGTCTGAACGAAGGCAGGGATTCCAGACCGAATGCCAGCATGTCGCCTTGCCGGGTGGATACTTCAACACCCACAAAAACCGGAAAACCCACCGCCCGCAGATAGCCGTTGCCGGCTATGTCCAGGCTGTCGTGATTCGTAATACACACTGCATCCAGCCCGTGATATTGCGCGGACGTCACCACGTCTTCCAGACTCATAGAGCTGCATGCGGAAAAAAGCTCTTCATGAACATGCAGATCGATCAACACAACACTTGCTCCATCAAAAGGCCTTTTTCTCCCCGTCTTGCTATTCAGACTGAACATGTATACGGTAAAAGCATGAAAGAAAGCAAACCTCCCCTTTTTGCCCTGCTAGTCGCGTTCGCCTTGGCGTACTGTGCGCTGGACGCGCATGCGGCTGTTTCTTCCGGCGTAAGCGGCTTGGGCGATGAACGTGTGAACCAAGCGCTGGCGGAAGAATTTGCCAAATGCTCCGCTTTCTGCGGCCTTGCGGCGGATTGCGCCAAAAAAGACCCCAGGAAGCAGCCTGACAAAGAACATGCCGTGGCAAAGCAGGCAGATCTCGCCAAGCGCTTCTATAAAGGCGGCTACATGCTTGCCGGGCAGGACTTCACGCAAAGGCGTATCCGCTTCTACGACACGAACATGCGCCACAACGCGGGCAACGCGTGCGAAGCCTTCCCCAAGCTTGAGCAACAGTACCGCAAGCACTGCGATAACATCTTCAGGCGTCTGCCCCGCACGCTCCAATAGAGTCTTTCGCCATGTGAGAGAGAGGACATACATGTCCGACAAAGAGCCGCTTCCTTCTTCACGTAGCGCTCCAGACCAGTCTCCGGCAGGCATACTCAGCCGCCGGGGCTTTATCAAGGGAGCGGGCTGCGCACTGTTTGTTCTTACCGCTCTGCGAAGCCGGGATATCCTCGGCGCGCAGCCGCTCGTCATCACCAGCCAGGCAACGGGCCTGATTATCGGGAACCCCGCGCTCTGCGTCGGCTGCCAGCGTTGCGAACTGGCCTGCACCGAATTCAACGACGGCAGGGCAGATCCCGGCCTGGCGCGCATCAAGATTGGCCGCAACCTGAAGTATGGTCCGTCCGGCGTTTTCGGACAGGAAAAACTCGGCATCTTCGGCAACGGCCTCGTCGTGCAGGATACCTGCCGCCAGTGCCCCCACCCCGTGCCTTGCGCCACGGCCTGCCCCTATGGCGCGATTATTGACGAAACCAGAACCGGCACGCGGATCGTGGATGTGCAACGCTGCGTCGGTTGCCGCCTGTGCCAGAAC
>WRKB01000072.1 GCA_009778295.1 Betaproteobacteria bacterium
AAAATGGTTTTTGGGCTTCACGGCGCGCATATTGTCGAACACGGCTACAGCCATGGCGGCGGTGAAGTCCTTGGAGCCAAGACCGTAACGCCCGCCAACGATGGTGGGCATTTCACCCTGTTCCATAAAAGCGGTGCATACATCGGTGTACAGTGGTTCTCCGACAGCGCCGGCCTCTTTGGTACGATCCAGCACAGTAATGCAGACAGCGGTGGCCGGGAGCACCTGCATCAAATGCCCGGCGGAGAAAGGACGGTACAGGCGCACCTTGATAAGGCCCACGCGCTGGCCCTGGCCGCTCAAGTATTCGATAGTTTCCTCAATAACTTCACAAGCGGAACCCATGGCGACGATCACGCGGTCAGCTTCGGGATGGCCTACATAGTCGAACGGTTTATAGTGACGACCGGTCAGCCTGCCGACCTTCTTCATGTTGTCGACCACAATGCCGGGTAGAGCGTCATAAAAGCTGTTGGAGGCTTCGCGGTTCTGGAAATATATATCGGGATTCTGCGCGGTGCCACGGATGTGTGGATGTTCAGGATTCATGCAGTTGGCGCGGAATTCTTCCACCTTCTCCCAGTTCACCAGTTTACGGATGTCTTCATAGTCGATGACTTCGATTTTTTGCACTTCGTGAGAGGTGCGGAAGCCGTCAAAGAAATGGCAGAACGGCAGGCTGCCATCAATGGCCGATAGATGAGCTACCAGCGCCAAATCCATACATTCCTGCACGGAAGAGGAAGCCAGAAAGGCAAAGCCCGTTTGGCGGCAGGCCATAACATCGGCGTGGTCGCCAAAGATGGAAAGGGCGTGCGCGGCCAGAGCGCGAGCCGAGACGTGAAAGACGCCGGGCAACAGTTCCCCAGAAATTTTGTACATGTTGGGGATCATCAGTAAAAGACCCTGCGAAGCCGTAAACGTGGTGGTCAGCGCGCCGCCGGCCAATGCGCCATGTACGGCGCCGGCTGCGCCGGCTTCAGATTGCATTTCATGTACGGCAACTGTCTGGCCCAAAAGATTTTTACGCCCTTCCGCCGCCCAATCGTCCGCCAATTCGCCCATGACCGAAGAAGGCGTGATGGGGAAGATCGCCGCCACCTCGCTCAAAGCATATGCGATATGAGCGGTTGCTGTATTGCCGTCCATTGTTTTCATTTTAGCCATATTCTGCTCCTTGGGCCGTATGTGCCTAGTACGGGTTGGAAAAGAGGACTGCCCTCATCGCGTTCTCCAATGAATTGTCCAAAGTATACCGCAAAACAGCGTTGCTGTCATGTGCCTGCAATAGCGGATAATGCGACATGCGGGGTAGGCATTTTTTGACGCCTCCTGCTGGCGGCAAGGAGCTGTTTCCTGCTTTGGCAACATATATAAGCACTGGCAAATAATTTGCAGACCGGCGTACATTACCCGTTCCCAAGGAGGCTACTATGTTTTTTCTGCTGAGTGGCGACAAAAAAATAAAAAAGGCGCAGGCGCAACAGCCGGAAAATAATGGTAAGGCAAAGGAGATTTTTCTATCGGGCAGGTTCCCGGTGGTGACCACGGACAGCGTGGAGGGGCGCGATATCGCAAAAGTGCTCGGATTGGTCTGCTGCCGAGGATTCGATTCCGACGAGGCCTTTTTCGGCATGGCCGCACGTGCCATGAAAAAAGGCGCCCAGGCCATTACCGGGTATCATGAAAATGTCGCCTTCCATCCGGATGGAAGCAAGTATTTTTCCTGTTACGGCACTGCTGTCATGTTTGCCTTTGAAGGGAGCGAAAAACCACTTTTCCCACTGTCCATGCAATAAATACGAGGCGGCAGGCATGACGAAATGACCCCAAAATGAAGTTGCTCTAAATTTTTTCGGCAACCTGCCGATGATTTCTCCGAAGAAGGCGTACGGCCTTTCTTGAGGAGATAGTATGGTGTATTCCCGATACATAGTTATTATGATATTTTTTGCACTCGCTTTCCCAACTGCTTGCGGGAGCAGCCGGAAGACCGCCGTGCAGGATCCCGTAGCCCAGTCGGGCACAGGCAGTGAAGAGATATGGTACCAATATGGCGGCGCGCGCGTTGCGTATACAGCGGTTACGCGGCCCAAACAGCTTTATACAGGCTATGGAGCCGTGCGGGATCCTGCGCTGTATGGGCAAGCGCCGACAACAACACAGGAAAAGGCACCTTCCAAAAAACGCGTCAAACCCAAAGCCGCGGCTACTCCTCCCCCAAGAGATCCGAACTGTCCGCCGTGTCCCCCGGCAGAGACGGCAAAAAATTCCTCACCGCCACAGGGCTCAATGCCTCAGTCGGGTATTTTTTCCGCGCCCGTGCAACAAGGTGTAGCGCCCTCCGCTCCCCTGCCCTCCGGAACTGCCCCAAGCGCTACGGGCGCTATCACGCCGCCGCCAATCCCTTCGCAGGAACCTCTATCCGGCATGCCCGCCGCCATACCTGCGCCAATGGCTCCTAACGCGCCTGGAACATAAAGAGCCGCACTGCGGGAACGCATTCCCCCAACCCGTGGAGCTTCCGTCCGCCGTAAAACTTGCGGTTTCTATTGCAGCTCCTTGCCGTTCCGCCGTCTTTTCTATATGCTCTAGCGAATGTGCTGCGCACTGTCGGCATACTGTACCATGTCCGCGGATGTGGTTGTGCCCATCTACTGGAGAACACGCATGAAAAACCTTCTGGTTCGTCCTTTCCTGATTTTTTGTCTTGCGCTGGGGGCGGTAAGCGCCTGTTCCGATGGTTCCAAAGGACCGGCGGCCACACCGCCGTTGGTCAAGATATGGGAAGTCACGCAGGGCGATGCGCCCTATCCAGGTCAGTATCAGGGCCAGACGCAAGGTTCGCGCGCGGCGCAGGTAGTCGCCCGGGTACAGGGCGTCATCCAGAAACGCGTCTATGAAGAAGGCGGCATGGTGAACGCCGGCGAACTGCTCTTTCAGCTTGAGCCGGATACGTATAAGGCCGCTGTAGAAAGCGCCAAAGGCGCGCTCGCCCAGGCAGAGGCCCAGTTTGACAGGGCGAACCGCGAATGGGATCGCATTCGTCCTTTGTACGCGAAAAATGCCGTCAGCCAGAAAGACCGCGACAACGCGCTTTCCGACTACCATGTGGCGCAGGCCAACG
>WRKB01000073.1 GCA_009778295.1 Betaproteobacteria bacterium
CCAGCCGCTCCGGCTGCGGCAAAAGCCGCGCCTCCCGCAAAGCCTGCCGCGCCGACAAGCGGAGGTGCAGGCGGAGGAGGTGGTGGTGCAGCCGGGCACGAGGCCTCCAAGGCCTCCTCCACCATTCGTGTGGATCATGAAAAGCTTGACCACCTGATGAACTTGATCGGTGAACTGATCATCAACCGTAACCGTTATTCCCTTATTGCCCGCCAGCTTGAGGATGGCGGCGAAGGAACCAGTATTAACGAAATCGCCCAAAGCCTGTCTGAGACCACCTATGCCATGGCGCGTATTTCCGATGATCTGCAGGATACGATCATGAAAGTGCGCATGGTGCCGGTTTCCTCCGTCTTTTCGCGCTTTCCGCGTCTGGTGCGCGATCTGTCGCGTAAAAGCGGCAAGGAGGTAGATCTTGTCGTTGAAGGCGATGAAACCGAACTTGATAAAAGTGTGGTGGAAGTCATCGGCGATCCCCTGGTACACCTGATTCGTAACGCCGTGGACCACGGCGTGGAACACGAAGCTGACCGCATCGCCAAAGGCAAGCCGGCCAAGGGAAAAGTCGTCCTGCGCGCCTACCACAAGGGAAATTCTGTGGCCATCGAAATTGAGGACGATGGCAAAGGCATCGACCCTGAAAAAATGCGGGAAGTTGCAGTGCGCAAGGGCATCCTCGGCATGGAGGAAGCTAGGCAGCTTGACGATCGCGAGGCTATGGAACTTATTTTTGCTCCCGGATTCTCTTCGGCAGAGACTATTACCGATATTTCCGGCCGCGGCGTGGGCATGGACGTGGTGCGCACGAATATCAAAAATCTCAAGGGCAGCGTGAGTATCGCTTCCGAGGTAGACAAGGGCGCGCGTTTCACCCTGTCGCTGCCGCTGACCTTGGCGATTATTGACGCCCTGATGATCAATGTTTCCGGCGAAATGTACGCCATACCCCTGGATGCGGTTTCGGAAACCACGAAAATCGAATCCGCCCGTCTGACGGATATGAAAGGCCGTAAGGCGGTCACCCTGCGCGGTGAAGTCCTGGGCATCGTCGAACTGGCGGAGATGCTTTCCCTGCCCAAAAGCTACGAGGAGTTGCCAGAAGTGCTTTCTGTTGTTGTCATCCACGACAACGAGCGCAGGCTGGGCTTGGTCGTGGACAGATTGCTGGAGCGCCAGGAAATCGTGATCAAGCCTTTGGGCGCGTATCTTGGAGACCTGAAAGGAATTTCCGGCGCCACCATCATGGGCGATGGCTCTGTCATCCTCATCCTCGATCCGCACGAAGTCTATCTCATGGCGACTTCAAAAGGCCTTGGATAGTGGCTGCCGGTTCAATATGACAGCAATAACTCTCTAAACCGCGGCTGGTGGAAATCCGGCTTGCGGCTTTTTATTTCCTGTGCCATGCTGCGCTATGGAGAAGCGCATGTTTACCCCTCGTCTGCCGAGCCTTTTATTTGCCGCGCTGCTTCTTGCTTTAAGCCTGAGCGCCTGCGGCGGGAAAAAAGCGCCCAAAACTCCCGTCTCTGCAGAAAAAGAATCCGACCTCACCAGCCGGCCAACAACACCTGAAGCACGGAGAATTCCCAAAGACGGTGAAAGTCCTGTCCCCAGGGCAGATCCCGGCTATCTGCAATGGCTGGAGAAACAGTCCATGCTTGCTGAAGCGGGAGAACTCGCTCGCATCGTCTCTGGTTCGGAGCTGCCTTGGCGTACTCCGGTGACAAGCGGACAACTCGGCATTCTGCTTGATGCCGCAGATACCTGGTTGTATGTGCATCCCTCCAGTCTGCTCACCGAGGGCAATCGTCCGGCGTTCAGGGAGCTGGCGGATGGGACCTGCCTGGGTCTACTCGAACAGACGGGTATTCGGGGGATATTTGTAGCTCCTGCGAACGAATCCGGTTCCGCTTGGCGCGCAAAAAGCAATCCAAATCGCGCGGAAACGGATGATGACCCCATATCCCTTCACTTCAGCGAGCATGCGGGTAGTGACAAGGATTTCAAGCAACTTGCCGTCCAAGCCGAAAAACGGCGCATCCAGCTCGGCGGCGATATCCTTTCCCCGGCGACAGGCACCGGGCCGGATTTTGCCTTGGCTACCCGCGCCCTGCGCGAATATCCCGGCGCATACGTGATGGTGGAAATTCCACGCGCGAATTGGACGGCTCTACCCTCCGCCCCAAGCTCCAACAGCCTGGACGGCCAGCCACTGACCGCGGAACAGCTTGCAATGTTGAGCCAGGAACGCCTGCTGCCACCCTCCATGACGCGCGACAGCCTGGCTTGGGCCACAAGGGGCGGCTGGGCCGCCACTGGCGAAATACGTTGCGTTGACGGTCAGCTCCGGCGCTGGGTTTTCCGCTACCATCAGCGGCCTGCGCTGCCTCTGCTGAGTTGGGAGGATCCCTCCGGCGCGGCGCAACGCATACTTTCAGGCAGCATCATCCAACAGGTGGGCGTATTGCGCCAAGCTTTGGCCGGCGTTCACATTGATCCGCTTCTCGGACTGGATGCCTCGTATAATTCCACGCAACACAGCCTGGAACCGGCTTCCTCCGCCCTGCATTCGCTGGTGCGGGAAATCCGCCGTTACGGGGGGTGGTCAGTCCAGCGCGATCCCGTTCCAGTAGGGTTGAATGCCCAACTGCTCGACGCCGGGGCAGACTTTATTCAGGACAACATCACCTCTCCGGCGGCGGAATACGCCTTGCTAACGGGTGATACCGCTCCTTTACGCGCCCTGCTCACACAATCGCTCCATTTTGACCAGCGCCGCTTCGTGCGTGGCATGCCAAGCGTAGAAGGCATACATTTCCAGGCGCTTGTGGCAGCCCCCTTCCCGCCGGACGCGCTCCAAAAGCTCCATAGAATTTTGGAAGGGCAAACGGAATGTCCTCTGGACGGCGATACCTTATACGCCACCGGCCCTTCACTGGCTGCGCTGGCGATACGTTCGCAGCAAGCTGAACGCACCAAATCCGATCCGGAACTGCTTGCCCCCCATCTGTTGCTCACAGCTTTCCGTGCTGCCATGCCCGGCCTTTTCTTCCTCACCGGAGCGGATATCACGGGCGCGCTCAATATTGCCGGCAGCACTCTCCCTGTACGTGCTGTGCTTGGCGGCTGGAGC
>WRKB01000074.1 GCA_009778295.1 Betaproteobacteria bacterium
GCTACGCCCGGCATACTCATGCAAATACACGGAGGTGCCCACCCCCAGGGGGAAAGCCACGAGGATCGCGCCCATGGCGAGATACAACGTGCCAACAATGCACGGCCAGATGCCGCCTGCGGTCATCATGCGCCGTGGCGCCGCGGTAAGGAACTCCCAAGAAAATGCGGGCAGTCCGCGCAGGGCCAGAAAAACGCATATGCCGACCAGAGCCGCCATGTTGATCGCGGCGCACACACGCAGCATGCCGAACATGCACGCCTGCCGGCGCATGCGTCCGGCTGTTCGGATCCGGCTCATAAGCTTGAACTCCCGGTTTGCTTGTATTTTTCTGAAACGTGGTGAGCCAGCATGTTACAACAGAGAGTGAACAGAAACAGAACCAGTCCGGTGGCGAACAGCGCGTGATAATGCCCGCCCCGGAAAGGCGCTTCTGCCATTTCCGCGGCAATGGAAGCGGGCATGGGGCGCACGGGGTCAAAAACGGATCCGGGAAGCATTGCCGCACCGCCTGCCACCATAAGCACGACCATGGTCTCGCCTATGGCGCGCGACATGCCGAGCATCACCGCCGTGCCTATGCCGGAAAGCGCGGCCGGCAACACCACTTTGACCGTTGTTTCCCAAGCTGTGGCTCCCAAAGCCAGCGAAGCCTCACGCAAGGCGCGGGGCACGGCGAAAATGGCATCCTCCGCCACGGAACAGATAGTGGGCACACTCATAAACGCCAGCATCAGCGCCGCGTTGAACAGATTCAAGCCGGTATTGAGATCGAATATTGTCTGTAAAAACGGCGCAACCACGACCATGCCGAAAAAACCGATGACCACGGAAGGCAGGGCGGCGAGCAGTTCAATAAAAGGCTTTACTATCCGCCGTACGCCGCTTGTGGCGATTTCCGTCAGGTACGCGGCGGTCAGCACACCAAGCGGTACCGCGATAGCCGTGGCGAGCAAGGTAACGGACACAGAACCCGCGATAAGCGGAAAAATGCCGAACTCCGGCGGTTCCGCCGTAGGATACCACAAGGCGCCGAAGAAAAAATCCAGCGGATTGTAGCTGGCGAAGAGCGGCAGACCCTCGACAAAAAGAAAGAGCATGATGCTGAAAAGCGCCAGCAGGGAACTCAAGGCCAGCCCGGCCAGCAGCCAACGGATGCCGCTTTCGCGTAAAGATTCCTGAGTATGCATGATAGGCCCAAAATCCGGGTAGCCCCAGTTTGCCGTTGACGGCAAACTGAGGCACTACCTATGTTTGTCAAAATGAGGCACTATTGAACTCCGTCCTGCTACTTCTTAGGCAGGGGAATAAAACCCACTTCCTGCACGGCTTTCTGCCCCTTTTGCGGATCAAGCAGGTAGTCTACCAGCTTTTTGATAGCGCCCCCAGGTTCGCCGTTGGTGAAAATATACAGTTCGCGGGCGATAGGCCATTGGCCGGAAAGCGCGCTTTCAGGAGAAGCTTGCAGCTTGCCGATATCAAGGCCTTTGATGCTCTTATCGCGATACCCGAAGCCGATGTAGCCGATGGCATTGGGATTTTTGGAAACCGCCTGCACCACCGCGCCGTTGGAAGCCTGAAGCAGGGCGGAAGGGAGTACTTTTTCCTGCTTCAGGATCTTTTCCTCCCAGGTTTCGTAGGTTCCCGAAGAGGTATCGCGCGAGATGACGGCAATCTTTTTGTCAGCTCCGCCTACTTCCTTCCAGTTCGTGATCTTGCCGGTGTAGATGCCGCGCAACTGCTCGATGCTCAACTGAACGACGTTATTGGAAGGATGCACGATGGGCAACAGCGCGTCCACGGCAACGGGGATACGCACGGGATTGACGCCTTTACTTCTGGCAAGTTCCATCTCATTGGCCTTCATGTCACGAGAGGACATGGCGATTCGGCACAGGCCGTCCGTCAACGCTTTGATGCCGTTGCCGGAACCCCCGCCGGAAATGACAAGCGCTATGTCGGGATTGATAGCCATAAAATTTTCGGCGACTTTTTGCATAACAGGCAAAACAGTAGTGGAACCGTTGATGACAAGTTCATCTCCGGCGGCCAAGGCGGGGGCAGCCAGGATCAGGCTGCACAGGATGGCGGCGAATAAACGCATGGTCTTCATAATTCCTCCGTATTGGGTAGACACGTGCTGCGGCTGTCGACATCCGCATTGCGCATGTTTTGCCCCTCGTATATGACAGGATTGTGACGGCACGCTGAAAATAGTGTGACAAAAATCCGTGCGCCTGACCTGCCGTCACACAATTGTCACAAAATCTTCATGATGCCGCCGCGCAACATGGCGTAAGCAACAAGCATCCGTAAACAGGGGCATAGCGAGACTGAAATGGCTGAACCGGGCAAACCAAAAATTTTGATTATAGAAGATGAAGCCGACATCCGCGAACTTCTTGCCTATAACCTCCGCAAAGAAGGCTTTGCCGCTCTGGAGGCCGGTGATGGCAGACTCGGGCTGGAGATGGCGCGCACCCATCTCCCTGTTCTGGTGCTGCTTGATTTGATGCTGCCGGGCATGGACGGCCTCACGGTCTGCCGGGAGCTGGAACGCGACCCTTCTACCGCCCCCATCCCCATTATCATGCTCACCGCCAAGGGCGAAGAACTGGATCGCGTTGTCGGCCTGGAACTTGGCGCGGATGATTATGTGGTCAAGCCCTTCAGCGTGCGGGAGCTTATCCTGCGCATCCGCAACATTCTCAAACGCCAGGTCCAGGCCGTCGGCGCATCCAGGCTCTCCCGGCATGGCGTGACCGTGAACCAAAGCGCGCATAAAGCAAACGTCAATGGCAAAGATGTGGATTTGACCGCCACGGAATTCCGCCTGTTGGGAACGTTGATGCGCCACGCCGGGCAGGTGCTTACCCGTGAGCAGCTTTTGGATAGCGTCTGGGGTTACCAGTTCGAAGGCTATGCCCGCACTGTGGACACGCATGTCCGGCGTTTGCGCTCCAAGCTCGGCGATGCGGCCGATATGATCGAAACCGTACGCGGCGTCGGGTATCGCTGTAAAGAATAGGCGGGCGTATGGCGCTTTTTTTCTCTTCCTTCCGCAGCAGGCTTTTCGGCTGCTTTCTGGTTGTGGCGGCCCTAGCCCTGGTCCTGCCCATATATTCTGTGCGCCCGTTTCTGGATGAG
>WRKB01000075.1 GCA_009778295.1 Betaproteobacteria bacterium
GTCTGTCGTCGTTTGGTTCTTTCGGCGTCTGAGGATGTGGGGCTTGCGGACCCGCAGGCTCTGACTCTGGCGGTTTCGTGCATGCGCGCGGTGGAGTTTATAGGTATGCCCGAAGGCTTTATACCTATGGCGGAAACCGTGGTGTATCTGGCGCTTGCGCGTAAAAGCAACAGTAGTTACGCTGCGTATCTGAATGCGGCTAAGGAGGTGCGCGCCAACGGACCGCAGCCTGTGCCGCTGCATCTGCGTAATCCTACCACCGGGCTGCATAAGGAATGGGGTTACGGGAAGGAGTATAAATACCCGCACGATTACCCGCATGCCTGGGTGGAGCAGAAGTATCTGCCTGTGGAACTGGAAGGCAGGCATTTTTATCAGCCCGGGGATCAGGGCGAGGAGGCGCGCTTGAACGATTGGTGGCGAAAGATCAAGAAATAAGGATTGCCCATGCTGCCTGATGATCCATTTTTCAACCATCCTAGGGAATATCATACCCCTCCCGGCCGGGAAGGCTGGCTGGCCAGGAATTTTCCGCGTCTGTTTTTTTATCCCTTGCTCTGGAAATGCATTGCAGTTGGGGCATATGTTGCCATACGCGGGCGTTACGATAATGAATTTTGGGCTTTAAACAGCTGGCAAGTCTTACAGGCGCTGGAATATGTGGGGTGTCGCATCCACGCCGAAGGTCTGGAGCATATTACAGCGGTCCGGGGTCCCTGCGTTTTTGTGGCGAACCATATGAGTGCGCTGGAAACGACGATTTTGCCGGGGTTCATTGAACCTCGCAAACGTGTGACCTTCGTGGTCAAACGTAGCCTGACCACGGCGTTCGTCTTCGGGCATGTCATGCGTAGCCGCGACCCGGTGGTGGTGGATAGGAAAAACCCGCGCGACGACCTCGCCGCTATGCTGACAGGCAGCGAAGAACGTCTGGCCAAGGGCATTTCCATAATTGTTTTTCCCCAGGCGACGCGTAGCCCGAATTTTGACAGGGCTCAGTTTAATTCTATCGGGGTCAAGATTGCCAAGCGCAACAATGTTCCCTTGATGCCCGTAGCGCTGAAGACGGACGCTTGGGGCTGCGGCTGCAAGGGAGTGTTGAAGGATTATGGCAATATATCTCCGGACGTGCCCATCCATTTTCGTTTCGGCAAAGCCTTGCGTGTGGAAGGCAACGGCAAAGAGGAGCAGGAGCAAGTATGCCGCTTTGTTGAGGACTCCCTTACGGAATGGCATGGATAGAGAGCATTCTGGAGAAACATGTGCAAAACTTCATTGGGTCTATATGCCCTTATTCCAATTCTGCACCCAAAGTGCTTTCATTCTGATTTAGGGCATGTTAACTTTGAAATTTTATTACCACAAGATTCAAACCAGCCCTGAGCATCATCCGCAGTGACTATATTGGCCTTTCTCAATTGCGTTAAAAAGTCCTTCTTATGCATGAATATTAACACATTTCGCTCTCTGTCTTATTACACATTTTCTATTCAAGTCCCAGTTTACGTATTTTGTGCTGCAGGGTTGAACGCGGCATTCCAAGCAGGGCGGCAGCGCCGTTGGGCCCGGCGATAACCCCCCGGGTATGTTCAAGCATCTTCATAATATGTTCGCGCTCCACTTCCAGTAGGGTGCGTTTGTCAACAGCAGGGAGCGGCAGATTTTGTCCGCTTTTCACTTTGAATGCGCCAAGCAGGGGAAGCGTGTTGTTTGACTTTCGATCGTTACGCACCGGGCTGCTTGTAGCCAATTTCAAAATCCGTCGCTCCATACTCTTAGTAGAAACAAGATGTTGCCCAGTCTTCAGAATCTCCTCAACCATGTTGAGCGTGATTTGTTTTTTACTGGCGGCCTGCAGAACGATCCTGATGATCACATTACGCAATTCCCTGACATTTCCCGGCCAGGAGTATTCGTGGAGTGGTATCATAAGCGCAGGAGGGAGCTTGATGGAAGGCAGACCGAGCTTAGCGCTCGCCTGAGCCGCCAAAGCGGTGGCTAGAGGCGCAATATCTTCTTGGCGCTCCCTCAGCGCAGGGAGTTCAATGGTGCACAATGCGAGACGGTAAAAGAGATCCTCACGCAGTTTGCCGCTGGCAAGAGCTTCACTGATAGTAATATTGGTGGCGGCTATCACGCGTACGTCAATCGCCAGAGGCATGCTCTCCCCCACGCGTTCAAAGCTTGAATCTTCAAGCACTTGTAATAGTTTACCCTGCATTTCCGGTGTCAATTCACCGATTTCATCTAAAAATAAGGAGCCGCCATGAGCCAACTCAAAGCGTCCTGTGCGTTTTTGCGCTGCACCGGTAAACGCGCCTTTTGCATGACCGAACAGTTCGCTCTCAAAAAGCGTCTGGGAGAGAGAAGGGCAGTTGACCTTTATAAAATGGGCGTTCTTACGTTGACTGCGGCGATGGATATCTTGGGCTAGTAAGCTCTTACCCGTACCGGTCTCCCCAAGTAAAAGCACGGGTATGTCCAATTTGGCCACAGCGTCCACTTTACGCATGACTTCGCGCATCGCCTTGCTGTAACAGATGATACTGCCGTCGGGGGGCAGAATAGCATACGGTTGGATTTGCAAATTGGGATCACGCTGCCGTAGATGCTCAAGTGCGAAAATAGCGCCAACACAAGTAGCGACAACCGGGGAGATCTCCAACAAAAAACTCGTAATATCGTAAAGATTGTCTGGCTTTTCCGCAAAAGAACAGTGCAGAGTAGCAATAATTTCATTATCTAGCATCAACGGGAACGCCACGGTGGCGGTAAGGCCGGCTTCGGCAATGGGATGTACGCTTGATTCTGAAAAATACTGCGTAAAATCGGTAATGATGACTGGCTTGCGGGTGGCAATGACATGTCCGGCGACCGTGCTGGAGACTTCAGCGGGCCGCACTGGGGAAAGCGTACTCACCATGGTGCCCTCCGCCGCCGTAAAATAGATCAGCATTTCTCCCTGATGATCATACAGATTGATACATAACCTATCGAAATGAAAGTATTCTTGTAAGAGACGGGACAGTGTACTGAAAAATAAACTGCGGTTCACTCCTGTTGTCAACATGTTTGTTAAGGTTCGCGCCAGCTCATTAACCTGTGCATGGATGAATTCAGTCGATATTGGCATGAAGAATAATCCTGGTAGAATCTGATTTC
>WRKB01000076.1 GCA_009778295.1 Betaproteobacteria bacterium
CCCGCATGCTGATCAGCCTGGGTTTTGACGCGGGCGCCCAACCGGGACTGCGTTTTTCAATCTGGCCGCCCGCCGCGCCGGACACCCCGAATCCGCGCTGCAAGGGCGAGCTCATGCTGCTCGATCTGGATAATGATGCCTCGCTCGCGGAACTTACCCATATTGAGGACCCCGCCGATATGCCTGAATCCGGCGACAGGCTGCGTTTGATTACCGAAGCGCCGGGGTCCTTTGCCGGCTGGATGTGGGATATGTCAGCTTCAGCCCTGTCTGCCGGAGAGGAAGCGCCCGACGAGAACGGTCTGCTCTCGCCCCAGAATTTCCACGCGCGCTTCGCCGCTACGGATGAGAGCGCCTTCTGTCTCGCCCTGCTGCATATCTCCCCCGGCGCGGAACGCCAGTTTCAGGCGCAGGAACTCGTTTCCCGTATCGCCGCCGCGTGCAGCGCCCACGTACGGCCGGACTTAGCTACCTGCTGCAGCGCCCAGAGTTTTCTTTTTTTCCATTCCGCAAGCGCGGCTGAAACAATCGCCGACCGGTACGGCGCCGCCTTGCGGGAACTTGATATCCAGGCCGCCGTGGGGCTGGCCTCCTTCCCATACCTGCATTTCCAGCGCGGTGAAATCCTCCGGTGTTGCTCCAAGGCTTTGGATCTCGCCAGGCTTCTGCCCGCTCCCCATGTGGGAGTCTTCGGCTCCCTGGCAATGAACATCAGCGCCGACAGACACTACAGCAAGGGCGAACTGTTCAAGGCGATCGAAGAATACGAATGGGCTTTGCTCGCAGACAGGAACAACGCCAACGCATGGAATTCCCTGGGATTCTGCATGGCCTCCTTGTCCCGCCATCATGAGGCGCAACGCTATTTTTCCGAGGCGCTGAAACGTAATCCCGACGACACCGTGGCCCTCTACAACCTCGGCATGGTTTGTCTCAACCTCGGCAAAAACGCCGCTGCCAGGCGCTATTTCAATGCCTGCCTCAAACGCAGGCCAGATCACGTCTATGCGCATATCCGTCTGGGACAGATAGCCGCCAAAGCGGGCCGCCTCACCACTGCCCGGCGCTGTTTTCTGCAGGCCGCCGAACGCGAAGAGAGCGCCGGTCTGGCCCACCGTCTGCTCGCCCGTTTGTCTCTGCGCGGAAATAACGCCGCGCAGGCCCGCGAATACTTGCACAAGGCCCTGCTGTATAATCCGCAGGACGCCTTGGCCATGCACATGCTGGCCAAGCTCTACCTCGACTGCGGCGAAGACCCCTCCGTTGCCGAAATGCTGGCCCGCCAGAGCGCAGCCCTCATGCCTGAACTGGCCGCCGCATGGCAGGAATTGGGCAGGTCCCTCAAAGCACAGGGCAGGGAAACGGAAGCGGCGGCCGCGCGGGCGCGCGCGGCGCGGACATGATTATTGGGGAGGGAGAAACATGAACGCCCTGGTATTAATAGATATCCAGAATGATTATTTCCCCGGTGGAAAGATGGAGCTGGTCGGCAGTGAACAGGCCGGAAAAAATGCGAAGAGACTCCTTGCCGCTTTTCGCGAAAGAAAGTTCCCTGTATTTCATGTCCAGCACATTTCCACTCGTCCAGGTTCGAGCTTCTTCCTCCCGAATACGCCCGGGGTTGATTTTTATGCTTCCGTTGTCCCTCGGAACGGGGAGCTTATTGTCATAAAGAATCATCCGAATGCTTTTCTTAAAACGGCACTTCTTCAGCAACTGCGTGAACTGGCAATCGATTCACTGACGATTGCCGGAATGATGACGCATATGTGCGTAGATACCACTGTACGCGCAGCATATGATTTCGGTTTTGCCTGTACTATAGTGCATGATGCCTGCGCAACGCGCGATTTGAACTTTGAAAATAACACTGTTCCCGCACACGATGTGCAAACTGTATGTATGGCATCTTTGAGCGGGATGTTCGCGAAAGTGGAAGACACTGAAACTCGTTGCAGAGAGTTATAACAAAGGAACAGCATGTATTTTCAAGATGTCATTCTTGTCCTTCAACAGTACTGGGCCGAACAGGGCTGCGTGCTGGAGCATCCCTCCGGCCTTGAATGCGGAGCGGGCACCTTCAACCCGCACACCTTTTTGCGCGTCCTCGGTCCTGAACCTTGGAGCGCTGCCTATGTCGAACCCTGCCGCCGTCCCATGGACGGCCGTTATGGCGATAATCCCAACCGCCTGCAACGCTACTTTCAGTTCCAGGTCATTGTAAAACCCTCGCCGGACACTGTGCAGGACCTGTATCTTGCCAGTCTGTCGCGACTTGGCTTTGATCAGTCCCGCCATGACATCCGCTTTGTGGAGGACGACTGGGAATCTCCCACCCTCGGCGCTTCCGGCCTTGGCTGGGAAGTCTGGCTGGACGGCATGGAAATCACGCAATTCACGTACTTCCAGCAAGTCGGCGGCATTGAGCTATCCCCCGTCAGTGTGGAAATTACCTATGGACTTGAACGCCTCGCCATGTACCTGCAGGGTGTGGATTCCGTATACGACCTCGCCTGGAACGCCCGGGTCGCCTATGGTCAGATCTACCACCAGAACGAAGTCGAACAGTCCAAGTATAACTTTGAATGCAGCAACGCCAATATGTTGCTGCGTATGTTCAATGCCTTTGAGGCAGAATCCCAGGCCATGATCGAGCGGAAACTGCCCTGGCCGGCCTATGACTACTGCCTCAAGTGTTCGCACTCCTTCAACCTGCTCGACGCGCGCGGCGCGATCTCCATCACTGAGCGCAACGCCTATATCGGGCGCGTTCGAGCCCTGGCTTCCGCCGTTGCACGCATCTACGTCGCGCAGCGTGAAGCATTGGGCTGTCCGATGATGGAAAAATGAGACTATGGGGAATATATGGCCTTGTTCGTGTTGGAAATAGGCACCGAGGAATTGCCCGCCCGTTTTCTGGCGGTGCAGGAAGAAGAGCTGACACAGCGTTTTCAGGCGGCTCTCGCCGAAGCGAAGTTGTCCTATGGCGCTTTGCGCGTGTTGAGTACGCCGCGCCGTGCCGTAGCGCTGCTGGAGGGGCTGGATCTCACGCAGGAAGAGCGTGAGGAGGTTGTCACCGGTCCGCCGATCAAAGCCGCCTACGATGCGGAAGGCAACCCCACAAAAGCGTTGGAAGGTTTTGCGCGCGGACACGGCTTGGCGG
>WRKB01000077.1 GCA_009778295.1 Betaproteobacteria bacterium
ACGCCTGCCGTCAACAGGGCAAGATCTTCCCGGTGTAACACCGGCCCGCCTTTGCGGCAACATGCGCCGCAGCCCTTGCAATGAAAATTGTGGCGCATATGACGTCTAATAACCATCCGGGAGGATACAAGGAGGAGGATATTCCTGATCCTCATCTCCCAAAACTGGCGGAAGCGCGGTTAGTTGAGGGCATATGGAACGCATCATGGCGCTCCTCCAAGGTAGAATATCATAAATCTCGCCCGTCCGGGCAACGGGATATACACACACAGCCCCGTCAGGCATCAGCCTCAACAAGGCCATGCCCTTACTGTCCTGTCGGCGGAGCGAACTCCCCCCCAACAACAAACTGCCGTCCTCAAGCGGCATGGCGCCGCGTAAAAAGTAGTCACTGGTGATATGGATGCGTTCTTCCTCATGCAGGGAACCATTGTCGGTGAAGGAGAGTCGCATCAGATCTCCGGTAGAAGAGGAACAGCACCATAGTCTGTCTTTATGCCAGAACAGGCTATGCGGGCAATCTAATCCGCAGGCCAGGATTCTGCCGACATTCCGGCCACGGTATTTCTCCAGGGACAGAATGAGACCATAGCCTTTGTCCCTCCAGGGCCAGCCCTCGATCTGCACGGAACGGAAAGGACGGTAGTTAAAGCAGGAAGCCACAATTCCGTGCGGCGTCCAGATAGCGTCATTCAGGTGCAGGGCATCCTCAGGCGCTTGTGGCCAGCCTTCCAAAGGTTCAAAACTGATACCGGCTGAGAGATCAAAACCATACAGCAGCACACGGGAATTGCCGGTATCCGCCACGGCTATCCCCATACCTGGAAACACATGGACGCTGTGTGCCAGATTGTTGTGCGGGCCGGGAAGATGTATGCCGGTTATGCCGCCGGCCGCGCTAATTTTGGTCAAGGTATCGTCCGAGGCTACAAACAGCGCTTCATCCGTAAGGCACGCTCCACAGGCCCGTAACCTGTCCGCCGGAGAAAACCAGAATTTGACTCCGGCATCAAGATCAAAACCTATCAAGGAAGCAGCCGTGTTGACGCAACTCAGGAGCACATTCATACTCCTATCCCTCGACCACGGTACCTAGCGGCGCGCCCTCAAGCAGATAGCGTTCGAGGCTGGATTCGGCGCGGCCATCAAGGATCAGAGCGCGTTTACAGCCTTCATCCAGAGCGTGCAGACAGCTGAGTATTTTGGGGATCATGCCGCCATGCACAACGCCTTCTTGCACCAGTTTCGCCATATCGCGGCGCGAGAGACAGGGGATAAGCTGACTGTCCGCGTCCAGCACGCCCGGCACATCGGAAATGAGAACAAAATAATCCGCTTCCATTGCCCCGGCCAGCGCCCCGGCGGCTGTATCAGCGTTGATGTTGTAGCTCTGACCGTCGGAGCCGATGGCTACTGGGGCGATGACAGGCACAAAGCCCGCATCAAGCAGTGTTGTAACAAGTGTGGCGTCCACACTCTGGATTTCCCCTACCAGACCGAGTTCTTCGTTAAGTTGGCCGGCGCAGAGCAGTCGGGCGTCCTTACCGGAAATACCCGCCGCTGGCACCCCGTGCCGTAAAAATAGACTGACCACGTTTTTGTTGACCCGCCCGCACAGGACCATCTCCACCACTTCCATGGTAGCTTCGTCCGTCACCCGCAGACCGTGTTCGAACCGGCTGGGGATATTTAAGCGCTCGAGCATATTGTTGATTTGCGGTCCTCCACCGTGCACGACAGCCAGGCGCATGCCCCGCGTACCGAGACGCGCGAGGCCTTCGGCAAAAGGTATGCTTAATGCCGGATCATCCATTGCATGACCACCGTACTTGACGACAACAATAGGAGTACTCATAAATACTATATCCCCGCTAAGGTCGCGACCATAACGGCTTTAATGGTATGGACACGGTTTCCGGCTTCGTCAAAGACGATGCTGGCGGGCGATTCAAAGACGTCCTCGCTCACTTCCAAGGCATTGAGACCGAAGTCCCGGAAGATATCCTCACCGATGGCGGTTTCCCGGTTATGAAAGGCCGGCAGGCAATGCAGAAATTTACAATTGGGGTTGCCGGTCAGCTTCATGACTAGGCTGTTGACCTGATAGGGAGCGAGCAGTTTGATGCGTTCTTTCCAGACGCTCGCCGGTTCCCCCATGGACACCCAGACATCCGTGTACAGAAAATCGCAGCCGTTTACGCCTTCCTGCACGTTTTCGGTCCGGGTGATGCGTGCGCCGCTGGTGCTGGCTATATCCTGCGCAAGCGTCGTGACGTTATCGGAGGTTTGCAGGGCTGCCGGAGCTATGGCGCGGAAATCCATGCCCAACTTGGCCGCGCCGATCATCAGGGAGTTGCCCATGTTAAAACGGGCATCGCCCAGGTAGGCGAAAGAGATTTCAGAAAGCGGCCTGGAGCAATGTTCCCGCATAGTCAAAAAATCCGCGAGCACTTGCGTGGGATGCGCCTCATCGGTCAAGCCATTCCAGACAGGAACAGAGGCTTGGCGCGCCAGGTTTTCCACAGTTTCCTGGCTGAAGCCCCGGTATTCGATACCGTCGAACATGCGCGATAGAACACGGGATGTGTCGGCCATGGATTCCTTCCTGCCTATCTGCGAACCTGAAGGGCCGAGATAGGTGGTATGGGCGCCCTGATCATGCGCGGCTACTTCAAAGGCGCAACGCGTGCGCGTGCTGTCCTTTTCAAAAATCAACACAATATTTCTGCCTGTCAGGTATTGTTTTTCTGTACGCGTTTGCTTGGCTTCTTTCAGGTGCGCGGCAAGGTCCAGCAGGTGCAGCAGTTCCTCCGCCGTAAAATCAAGGAGTTTTAAAAAGTGTCTGTTCAGCAGCCGGCTCATGGGTCCCCCGTAAAAAGTGAAAGAATATAGAATCTCTCACCGGCAGGCAACTCCGTCATTCGCCCGGTGTTAATCGTCCGCCCAGCCAGGGGCAGAAGGCCAGCGATTCCGAACTGAGCGTTTCCCCGCGTGCGCTGGAATAGAGAGTGAGCGGAGCTGCAATCACTAAATCAGGCTGGGCGTTTTTACAAGCTTCCACCAGTATGAGACCTGCCTTTGCGCCCGGGCGGGGATGTACGCAACGCAGGCGGCGCGGTTCCAGCCGCTCGGAGCGCAACGCGACGAATATATCGTTGAGGCGCGCGGGCAAAAATACAGCGGCAAAGC
>WRKB01000078.1 GCA_009778295.1 Betaproteobacteria bacterium
TGATGTGCGCGGCTTCCACGTAGCGTAGCCCGCCATATTTGCGGAAGGGAATCCCCGCCTGGGCCAGGGCCGCTTCGAGCGGGTAGGAATGAAAGCCCGCGCGGAAAAGCACCGCGATTTCGTGCGGCAGGTGATCCCGCAGCAGAGCGTTGACACGCCGGACGAGCAGCCCGGCCTGGCTTTGATCGGAACGGGGGACGATCAGGCGCACGGACTCGCCGCCTTCACGCCGGGTGAACAATTGCTTGCGGAAGGCTTCGGGCGCGTGTTCCAGCAGGGCGTTCGCCAGATCGAGCACCGGCTTGGTGGAGCGGTAATTCTCTTCAAGGGCGATGACGCGTGTTTTTGGAAATATATTTGGAAAATCCAATATATTACGAATATTCGCGCCGCGGAAGGCGTAAATGGACTGGGCATCGTCACCCACGGCCATGACATTGCCGTTTTCGCCCGCCAACAGGCGGACCAGCCGCGCCTGGACCAGGTTGGTGTCCTGGTATTCGTCCACCAGGAGGTGCCGGTAGCGTCCCTGCAGATGTCCGGCAGCGGATTCGTGTTCACGCAGCAGGCTTTCCAGTTCGAAGAGCAGATCGTCATAATCCAGCAGACTGTGCTCCCGGCGGTATCGGATATATGCTTTGTTCAATTCCGTCAGCGCTTCGGCATGGGGCAGCAGGTGGTAGGATTCGCGCCGCAGCGTTTCTTCGATGGAAATCTCCTTGTTCCGGGCCTTGCTGAGAATGGCGATGATGTTCTGGTTGCGGGGAAAGCTGCGGTCGCCTTTGCCCAGCCCCAGTTGTTCGCGGCATTGTTTGATTGCCGCGGCCATGTCGGCGTTGTCCATGACGATGGGCTTGCGCTCGCCCAACCAGGAGGGTTTGAAGCGGCGCAGCACGCTATAGGCGAAGCCGTGGAAGGTGCCGCCCTGCAACTCGGCAAGACCCTGTCCCAGAAGTTGCGAGGCCCGTTGCAGCATTTCGGCTGCGGCCTTGCGCGTGAAGGTGAGCAGCAGCATGGAATGGGGGGAAAGGCCCTGTTCGGCGAGCCAGGCGATACGGTAGACGATGGTGCGCGTTTTGCCGCTGCCCGCGCCCGCAATGACGAGCAGGGGGCCGCCGGGGGTGGTGGCCGCCTCGTATTGAGCGGGATTGAGGGCGCTTTTGTAATCGATCACGGTGCTGTCCTGATGAAGGTACTTGTCATATGGGCATGGGAAGTATGCATTGTTCCGGCGGCATTTGCAAAAGTGTTCCGGGAGCGCCTCAGCGCGCCGCCAGACCGAAATGTTCCAGCACCAGCCTGCCCGCGTCACGCAGACGCGCGGGCGCAGCGCCTTCGCTGTCATAAAAAATGCCGCCGTCCTGCGTATGGGTGCCGCTGCGGCCGAAATATCCGAATATGCCGGGCCGGTTAAACTTGGCTTTCAAATCGAAGCCGGCGTTTGGCACACAGACGAGATCCGGAGCAAAGGGCAGCATGGGCCCCTTGTACAGTTCTTCAGCGGAGAACACGGCGGAAAACACGGGCGCGTCCATCCAGCGCAAGTTCAGGAGTTGTCCGCGCAGGCGGGGCAGAAGCCTGGCAGCCTCCCCGTCCGAAAGGCGTCCCTTGGCGAAGCGTCGGCGGGTATGCAGATAGATGCGACCGGGATCGAGCGCAAAGGCCGCGCTCTGCGGGTGGATGCACAGCCCGTCCAGTTCCGGGGATTTTTCCGGGGGCAGGCTTTGGATCAGCCATCCCTGTTCACGCAGCCAGGAATTGAGGTCGCATTCCATCGTCAGAGCGTTAAAGCCATGATCCGCCAGGATAAGCAGGCGGGCGTCCAGGCAGTCGGCCACCTCCGCCACGTACCCGATGCAGGCGTCCCATTCGCGCAGGAATGCCGCACAGTCCGCATACAGGGGATGGGTATGATCGGTTGCGGCATGCCAGAGAAAGTGAAATAACCTGTCCGTTTCCGTCAGCACCAGAATGAACAGCTGCCAGTTCTGGTCCTGCCAGAGCAGTTCAAAGGCTTTACGGCGCGAGTTCAGGCTCCGGCGCAAGCCGGTCAGCAGGTATGCCGGATCGGAGGCGCCGCGCGAAGTGTCGGATTCTAGGATGTAATCGCGCAACACCCCGTTGAGGAAGGGGGGATACAAGGCCTTGTGCAGTTCCCGCGCCACAAAGCCGGAGACCATCATGCCCCTGAGCGGCCGCGCCGGATAGGTGTTGGGCAGGTTGACCACGCGCGATCTGTATCCGGCCTCTCCAAGCCTGTCCCAGAGCGTGGGTATGCGTACCTGGCTAAAATCCGTGATGCGCAGCTCGTAACTGTGTGCGTTGATGCGCGTGAAGCCGAATACGCCGTGTTCTTCCGGTCCTTTGGCAGTGAAAAACGAGCTCCAGTTGACGGGGGAAAGCTCGGGCAGCTCGGCCAGGATGGTTCGCGCCGCCGGCGTCAGCCGGGCCAGATGCGGACACAGTCCGTCGGCGGCGAACCGTTGCGCCAGATCAAGCGGCAGGCCGTCCAGGCCGAGAACCATGAGGGGGCGCGGTGTGAGCGTATACATGCCTGTGCGTTGTTTGCTATGGTGTCCAGGTGACCTTCCCGGCAAGGACGTCCCCGTTAAACACCGCCAGATTCAGAGCGATATTCCGCATCATGCAGGTTTGCGGCAAGGCCGGAGCAACAGCATGGCCTCCCAGAGTCAAACGCAGGTTGCCTGTCTTGATCTCTCCCATGAAGGACACCCCCAAGATTTCTACCGGAGTGCCCGGAGGAATCTCGATACGCTTGCCCACGCCGACGGTCTTTGTTTTCCCTTTAAAGCGCAGGGTTACAGAGGCAAGCCTGGGTTGAACGATTTTTATGGAACAGGCCGCCAGCACTTGCTGCCCTTGCTCCGCCCGGATGGCGTACACTTCCCCTTGCCCCTTGATGGAAGGCGCTGCCGGCAACTTTTTGGAGGTATGGACGACAAGCCCCCTGTCGTCGGCATCGTGCCGGAGGTCTTTGGACGCGGTATCTGCCAGATGCATATGCACGCCTTCAGGGGGTGGAGCGCCGTCCGTCGCGTAGTCAAGCAGCTTGAACGTGGAACCGGCGGCTACGGAGAGCGTGCTTCCCGGTTTGACCGTTACAGGCTGCCCATCCACTTCCAGCAAAAATGCTGTTATGGCATTGGAAGGAGCCTGAACCGCGCCGGAAGATATCCGGGCCTGTGGGTCTGGCAT
>WRKB01000079.1 GCA_009778295.1 Betaproteobacteria bacterium
CCGGGTTCCGGATAGATCGCTTCTTCCCCCTTCTTGTTTTTGCGGCTTGCAGCCGAAGCGCCCGGCGACATGCCGTCCGGCCCCGCATTGGTCATGCGCAGGGTGACGGCGTTGGGTGTAAGCATGATCTGCCCTGTACGCAGAACGATGCCGTCGGAGGAACGCACCAGCCGGGCATTGACAAAGATGACGTCCGGGTCCTGATGGTACGTGCCGACAAGCAAGGCATTTCCCTTGCCTTTGGCCGTGGCGATTTTTCCCTTGCGCGCAAGCGCCGTCTCACCCATGCCCTCGCTCATCGTAATGCTGCCGTCCGTGCGGTATTCGCGCACAGGAAAACCACGCTGATTGAATTCGTAGATCAGTCCCTCGGCCAGATAACGGCCAAGCGGACTGCTGGAATTAAAATCGTTCTGATTCACAAAAGATGTGGGCAGCGCCACAAAGCCTGCCAACGCGTCATTGGGGAGACTGGCGAGCAACTGATCCGCAAGCTCGCGCACCTTGAGTTTTACTTCCTGTGCGGCAATAAAATTCGGATCTGTAGGCGATACTGTCTTGTATCGCGCACCCTGAGCCCCGCAGCCCGCCAACACCGTCATGCCGAAGATCAACACAAAAAGATGTAAGAACCGCAGCATAGTACCTCTCCTGATGCAACAAATTCCCTGTGTCTGTCACCGTCATTAACGTCTATCGGACGAAGCCGAAAAAACTTAAGGCAGCGCCAACTCATGATCTTTTTCACGCGATCCGCGGCAGCCCCGTCCTGCGCGAAGTTGGCGAACATCCCCATTATGCAGCGCTTTCCTATAATTCCAGGTAAGTGCCTATTTCCACCACCCTGGAGCTGGGAATATCGAAAAAGGTAATGGCGTTCCAGGCGTTACGGCTCAGGGCGATGAACAGTTCCCGCCGCCAGGGCTGCATGACGGGTTTTTCCTTGGAGGCAAGGATAGTTTCGCGTCCCAGATAGAACGTGCAGTCATACAGGGGCAAATACACGGCGGTCGCTTTGGATTTTTCAGCTATTTCAGCAATATTGGGATGTTCCATATAGCCGTAGCGGGCGATCATCCGGTACAGGCCGAGATCCTTGTGCGCATCATCCACTTCAAGGCGTTTATCCGCTTCCACATAAGGCGTACTACCCATATGGATGCTCAACAACACCATTTTTTCCGGAACGGTATGGATCAGGGCCACGGTTCTGGCAAGCGGCATGGGCGTGAGATCCTGGTTTATGGTCATATATACGCCGATACCGGGGCTTCTGGCGATTTTTACTTCCCGCAGCGTACGCAAAAAGGCCGAGAGGGGCATGCTCATGCGTTCAAAGCATTCCCTCAGGCGCAGGCGTCCTGCTTTCCAGGTGGTCATCACCGTGATGAAGAGCAGAGAAATCAGCATGGGCAGCCAGCCGCCGTCCAAAATCTTGACCAGGTTCGCCCCCAGAAAGGGCAGATCAAAGAGGCTGAACAGCAGCCACAGCGGCAGCACCTTGTACCATGGCCATTTCCAGGCAAAATACAGCATGGCGCAGTAGAGGAGCGTGGTAATGTTCATGGCTCCGGTATTGGCAAGACCGTAAGCCGCGGCCAGACCGCCGGAATCCCGAAAAACCAGCACAATGCCAATACAGGCCATCATCAACAATGTGTTGATGGTGGGCAGATAAATTTGTCCCTTGGTATGCGAAGAGGTATGCACCACGCGCATACGCGGCAAAAAGCCGAAATGCATGGCCTGCTGCGTCAGGGAATAGACTCCGCTGATCACGGACTGTGAAGCGATAACCGTAGCCGCTGTGGCAAGCACCAGCATGGGCAGTAAAAATGCCTGGGGAACCGCCTGATAAAAAGGATGTTGGGCCGCAGCCCCGGGATTGCGCAGCAGCAGCGCGCCCTGGCCCAGGTAGTTCAGCAGCAGGGAGGGACAGACCAGACTCAGCCAGGCGTTACGGATGGGCAGGCGGCTGCTGAAATGCCCAAGATCAGCATACAGCGCTTCACCTCCGGTAATGCACAGGACCACCGTGCCAAGCACGATGATGCCGTGCAGGTGATTTACCTGAAAATAGCGCAGAGCGCAGGAAGGATTCATCGCCATCAGCACGCCGGGCGTTTCGATAATATTCGCCAGCCCCACCACGCCAAGGCAAAGAAACCAGACCAGCATCACGGGGCCGAAAAAACGTCCGATGCGTGCCGTACCGTATTTTTCCAGGGAGAATAACAGAATGAGGATGGCGCAGGTAATGGGCACCACAAGATAGCCCATTTCCGGGACGGCTTCTCTCAGCCCTTCCATGGCGGAGAGCACGGATATGGCCGGAGTGATGATGCCGTCGCTGTAGAGCAGCGCGCCGCTGCAAAGCGCCAGATAAGGCAGAAGTCTGGCAATTTTTTTAGGAGGGCCTTTCGGGCCGGCGCTGGTCAGAATGGACAGCAGGGCGAACACCCCGCCTTCGCCGCCGTTATCCGCCTTGGTTACAAAAAAAATATACTTGACGGTGACCACCACTATCAGGCTCCAAAAAATCAGCGAGAGCACCCCCATGACGTTGACGGAATTTACGGCAATGGCGTGCGGACCGTGGAAGCACTCTTTGAGCGCATAGAGCGGGCTTGTGCCTATATCGCCGAACACCACGCCAAGGGCGGTGACAGCCAGGGCGGCCATCCCTGAAGGGGCAGGAGGAGATTGGGAAACTGCGCTATCAACTGACTGAGACATGGAAACCTACCGCGGCATTCCATCAGCGCCGCTGACTCCGGGCGAACTGTCCGGCGGTTTTATCCAAAGCGAATCATATATAATACTATCCAACTCACCGATACACAACAAGAAAAAGCGGGCAACGCCTCCAAGAAAACTTGTCACAGCATGGTCGGGAACAATTTTTGAAGAAGGCGAATTGCGGCCAGAAACAACTCACAAGGAATACTTGTCAGTTCGCGGGAAGGTTCACGGCAGGTACAGCGGCGGCTTGGAACACTACAACCTCGACATGATCATCTCCGTGGGCGTAAATGCTTACGCGACGCTTATAGCACGTTCCTACGCGCCCCCGAGCGTCATCATAATAATGTCATTATAACAGGTTGCGCTTGAAGAGCGTTACACTATCCCGTGTTCGCCGGGTCTTTCATAGCGTTCCCGCCGCTGGGCATGCACATACTGTGAGGTGGTGCCGAGAGCGAGAAGGATGGGCGACGATACATAAATAGACGA
>WRKB01000080.1 GCA_009778295.1 Betaproteobacteria bacterium
GCAGACAAGACGGAGGAAGCCGGCGCGGCAGCCGCCGCTGAGGGCGCGGCCCAGCCGGAAAAGTCCGCTGAAGACGCGGCAAAAGCCGCCGAAACTGCGCAGCCTGAACCTGAAGGCGCTGCCCGAGCCCAAGAGGCCGCTCCGGAGCCCGAGCGGGGAGAAAGCTACGTCTTCCCCCTGAGCGGCGGGGAAGTGACGCTTTCCGGGGACGAGGCCTGCCGCCTGCTGGAAACGGGCATCGAGGCCACGCGCCGCCAGGACGAAGTGCGCGAGGCCCTGGCCTTTCGGGAGCGTTTTATGCCGCTGTATAGGCGTTTGTCCGAGGACGCGGCCTTCCGGGAGCATGTAAAGGCCTATGGACGCCCGCCCGCAGCGGGACAGGAAGCGCCGGAAGGGGCCGATGGGGGTGTGAAGGGCCTGACTGAAGACGAGTATATGCGCAGCTTCCGGGAGCGCGTGGTCAGGGAGACGGCGGAGCTGCTCATGCCGCGCATCAACGAGCATTATCAGCCCTTTGTGGACAAAGTGACCGCGGGCCTCGCGGACGCTGGCATGGCCAGGTACGCGGCCGACCCGGATTTTGCCGCCGTCAACGCCGAAATGGACGCCCGCTACGCCGAGGTGCTGACCCAGGCCGCGATGCGCGGCGAGGACGTGCTGCCGCTGATTGCCTTCAAAAAGGCGCTGAAGACGGACCCCCGGCTTTATGGAGAAGTCTTCGGGCGCGCCCGGGAGGCGCTCAGGGCCAGGGCCGGGGAAAAGGCTGTTCCGCAGGGGGAACAGGCGCAGCCAGGGCAAAATGCCGAGGCGCAAGGGACCGGGACGCTGAGAACGCAACTCCGCGCGCCCAGGCTGGAAAGCGGCGGCGCTGTGGACAGCGACGCGCAGGCCCTGAGCGCGGAATCCGCCGTGCGCAGGGCGCTGGGGAGCGGCAATCCCGAAGATATCGGGAAGTTATTTCAACTCTAACTCTCAATTTTTATAAGGAGATGTGTCATGGCTGAAGACTATTCCATCGTCACCAACACCTATACCGAGGGCTATGAAAACAGCCTCAAACCGAGCGTTGACGAGAACATCGGCCTGTTCTCGCCCACGGACACGCCCTTTCTGGCGGGCATGTCCAGCAAAAAGGGCCGCCAGCGCAAGGAGGAATGGCTGGAGGACGAACTTGATCCGGTCGGCGAAAACGCGCACGTCGAGGCTTTTGACGCCGTCAGCGAAGAAGGCCGCGCGCCGGAGCGCAGCGACAATTACATGCAGATTCTGGAAAAGCATTTTTCCATTTCCGGCACCGCCTCCGCCGTGGACATGTATGGCCGCAAGAGCGATCTGAACCGCCAGCGCGGCCTGGCCACCAAGAGCCTGGCCCGGGATCTGGAATTCGCCTTTTTGAACGGCGTGCTTGCCCAGGGCAGCAAAACCACGCCGCGCAAGATGAAGGGGGCCTTTGAATTCGTGGACAAGACCGGCGGCGCGTACCTGAACTTCGGCGGCGCCGGCGCGGACACGAACCAGATCACGGAGCAGGTGCTGCTCGACTGCCTGCAGGGCGTCTGGGACCAGGGGGTGGAGCCGAACACGGTCATGTGCCCCATGATCCAGAAGCGCAAGATCAGCCAGTTCACGCAAAACGGGCGGCTGACCATCACCCAGAACGCGGACTCCAAAAAGGTCACCATGTCCGTCAGCGTGATCGTCACGGACATGGGCACGGTGGCGGTCATCGCCAACCGCTTCATCCAGCCCACGGACGACGAGGGCGCTCTGGAGGAGCTGGGAACCGCCGAGGCCTACGACCGCATCCTGTGCTACCGGCGGGACGTGTTCACCCGGCGGGTGCTGCGGCCGGTCAAGGAGTTCGAGCTGGCCAAGACCGGCGACTCGGAAAAGTACTTTCTGTGTACGGAAGTCACCTTGCAGTGCTCCACGCAGAAGGGCGTGGGGAGTATCGAACTTTTGTCCCGCGCCGAAGCCGCCTAGGGGGGAGCGGGCGGCTTTTGGCGTGATACTGCGTCAGCGCTGCGCTTTTTGCTCCGGTCATGGACGAGAAGAGTCCACTCCCGTCGCAAAAAGCTTGTCTTCCTTGTCTGACGCCAAAATCCGCCCACTCCCAAGATAGGTATATCAACCCCTCCCAACAGATCTTGGGAGCGGGGAGGAAAAAATATGTTCAAGAGTACACTCAGCGGCCCGGACGCCGTGGCGATAATGACCGAGGCGCAGTTCCAGAAAAACCACAGCCGCAACGGCATGCTGGCCGGCGGCAACGGGCGGCTGATCGGCGAGATCCCGCTGGAGGATTTTCTGGCCCTGCAAGCTCTGGCCGAAGAGCGCGGCGAATACCTGACGGCCAGGGAGCTGGAGGAGTACCTGGCGCTCAACCCGCAGTTCCGGACGGTAAACGCCCTGGACAGCGGCAGCAGGGGCCAGGTGAGGGTAAGGCGATGAGTACGGCCAACGACAGCATCTTTGCCATCCGGGGACGCCTTGGCGACGTGCAGGGCAACCGCTGGAAGGACGGAGACATCCTGCGCGAACTCGGCGCCGCCGTCACCAGGGCGCTGGGGATCGTCAAGCGCTGCGATCTCGATTACGGCAAGGCCAGGTTCGAGATCGCGCTGGCGGCGGGAGAGGACGGCTTCGACCTGCCCGGAGATTTCGCGGGCGTGGTCGGTCTGTACCGGGACAGGCGGCGGATCACGCTCAAAAGCGTGGAGGAGCTGGAGACGGGGCACGCAGACCCCTTCGCCCCGGTCTGGGCCGTGGACGGCCTGCGCGGCTGGCTGCGGCCGCCGGGGAAGCGGGACGCAACGCTCATCCTGCGCTATTGGCGGCTGCCCGCGCCGCTGAAACAGCCAGCCGACCCCATGCCCTGGGGCGGGGTCTTCGACCCGGCCCTGGAGGAATACGCCCGCATCCGGCTTGCGAATGCCGACGAAATGGACGCAAGCCAGGACCTGCAACTGCTCAAAGATTTGGAGAACAGCATGCTCACGCTTGCGATCAGCCGCAACCCCGCGCGCCGTGAAATGCGCGGATGGCTGGGGTGGTAGCATGCCCGTGCGCGGCGCGAAACAGCGCACCCGGCAGACCGTGACCGTAACGCCCACCGGCGGCATCGATCTTTCGGCCCCGGCTTCGGCCATCGGCGTGAACATGCTCACCGAGGCCTACAACATGTGGTATGAGCCGAGCTTCAAAAGCATCGTCACCCGCCTCGGCACGGAGCGG
>WRKB01000081.1 GCA_009778295.1 Betaproteobacteria bacterium
ACGGCGGCGGACGTGAACGTAATCGGCCTGATTGGTGAACGTGGTCGTGAAGTATTGGAATTTATTGAAAAAGACCTCGGACAAGAAGGCATGGCCCGTTCGGTGGTCATTGTAGCCACCTCAGACCAGTCTCCGCTGGTGCGTATGCGCGCCGCCTATGCCGCGACGGCTGTGGCGGAATATTTCCGGGATCATGGTTTGGACGTGCTGCTGATGATGGACTCGATAACGCGTTTTGCCATGGCCGCGCGCGAAGTCGGGCTTGCCGTGGGTGAACCTCCGACCACCAAGGGGTACACGCCCACAGTATTCGCGCAATTGCCCAAATTGCTGGAACGGGCTGGCCGCTCGGACAGGGGGACCATTACCGGCATCTATACCGTACTCGTGGACGGGGACGATTTTAACGAGCCTATTGCGGACGCCACGCGTTCGATTCTGGACGGGCATATTGTCCTTACTCGCGATCTGGCTGATCAGGGACACTTTCCGGCCATTGACGTGCTGCGCTCCATAAGCCGCTTGCGTAGTGATATCTGTTCAGAGGAATCGATCCGGAACGGGCAGACGCTGTTGCGCCACCTCGCCACCTACCGCAAGGTGGAAGACATGATCAACATTGGCGCGTATGCTCAGGGGTCCAGTCCGGATATTGATCGGGCCATCGTCATGGTGCCCCGCATCAATGAATTTTTGCGTCAGGCCGTGGCTGAAAAGCAGCCCCTTGAAGTATGCGAGGAAAAATTGGCCGCGCTTGCGCAAGCCTCGTAATTCGGGGGGAGTCAGTCTTCTCCGCCGTTGTTTTTCTCGGTATTCTTCGAGACTACCGTCATCTTGAGTACTTTACTCGTCTTTTTGGACTTTGGAGGACGTTGCGGACTTGCACCGCGCGTCAGCGCGCTGACAAGCTCGGTGCGCAGCTGCAACAGCTCTCCCCGCATATCCGTCAGGTGATCGTGCTGTTCGCCGAGCAGGGATTTCATCCGTCGGATCTCGCTGACGATGAGCAGTAAGGCTTCAGGTTCCAGCACCACACCGCCGATGGACTCCGAGGCTATCAGCGCCCGGTCTTCGAGTTCTTGCAGATCGACAACAACCATAGGGAATTTCCCGCTTATTCCACGGCATCCAGAAGAAGCGCTGTCCTGTTCAAAAGATACTTGTCGCCGTCCTTGCGCACCATGTCGCTCCATTCGCCGTCCAATTGATATACCCGCAGTTCCATGGAAGCTGGAACCTTGCCGTTGTCCCGCGCTTCTTTGAGCGCCTTGTGCGCCTGCTCGGGCGTACAGTAGACGGGGATGGGGTGGCGCGTGGGGTCAATGACGATCTGGTCTTTGACGACAAGATTGACGATATAGCGCGCAGGCGCGAAGATATAGATGCCCGGGCATTTTTCCGTGGCTTTGTTTTGCGCGGGAAGCGGAGCGGGGTCCTGGGGGTTGGAGCTGCCGCAGGCTCCCATCGCCAGGCAGCAGGTCAGAAGGAAGGAAAGCCGAAGGGGTAGGGATTGGTGCATATTCTCTCCCGGGCCATGCCGTGCGCGCGGGCTGCTGCCGGGCCGAGCATGGACGCCTCGCAAAGCAAGAATGATTTTGAGATACTGCGACTATGGCACAAAGAAGAGTTCTTTGCCAGCAGTTTTAGTCGGAGCATGAACTTGTCCCTATGTGTTTGCGCGTCCTGGCCGCTCAAGCCCGGCCATAGCCCGAAGCCGGGCTATGCGCTCCTCAATGGGCGGATGGGTGCTGAACAGGTTGGCGGCTGCGCCGGCGCTGAACGGGGTGACGACAAACATGCCGGATACCGCGGCGTTGCCGGCTTGCATGGGGATGCGTTGATTCGCTCTTTGCAGTTTGGCCAGGGCTTCGGCCAGGGCCAGCGGCTGGCCGCAGAAGGACGCGCCCGTGGCGTCGGCCAGATATTCGCGGGAGCGGGAAATCGCCATCTGGATGATGCTTGCCGCGATAGGGGCCAGAACGGCCATCAACAGGACCGTGACAATATTGCCGCTGCCTCCGCCTTCCTCATTGCTGCGGCTGCCTCCGAAAAAGGCCATAAACTGCATCATGTTGGCAATGGATACAATGGCTGAAGCCATAACGCCGGCCACGGTCTGGATGAGGATGTCACGGTTGGCGATGTGCCCTATTTCATGGCTGAGTACGCCGCGCAGCTCTTCCGGCGAGAGCAGGCGCATGATGCCTTCGGTCACGGCCACCACGCCGTGTTCCGGGTCGCGCCCGGTGGCGAAGGCATTGGGAGCTTCCTCAGGGATGACGCAAATTTTCGGTTTGGGGATACTCGCACACTGTGCAAGCTCTGCCACCATGCGGTGCAGGGCAGGGGCTTCATATTCGTCCAACGGGCGCGCCCGGTACATGGACAGCACTATTTTGTCGGAGTACCAATAGCTTCCTACGTTCATGATCACGGCCAGACCCAGGGCCACGATGATGCCCGTGCGGCCGCCCATCAGTGCGCCGAGGGAAATGATAATGGCTGAAAGCAGGGCCAACAGCAGAGCTGTCTTGACTTGGCTGGTCATCAGGCGTCTCCTTGATCCAATCTGTCCCGGAAGGACACCTTTGAGCTTATAGCCCGCGAATGGCACGAAAAGCAATCCCTCTCATGCCTGTTCGTTTTGCCCCTTGTAGCACACAGCCTAAGTCAATGCGTTTTCGAGAATAATCCGCAGATACATGGGGTCTATCGTCACATCTGCCTTCATGCCCGCCTTGAGGTGTTCGTAGACCGTGGTGGTCATGTCCGGGCTTGTATCTAATTCCAGATCCTCGACCATGGCATGGTAGCGCAGTTTCATGGTACGCACGGTGTGCAGATTACTGTAGGTGACGTAACGGTTGTTGAACATTTCCACCCAGATGGAGCGTGGTTTTTGGAAGAGGGCCAGAGTGGAGTTGGCGCCATGGACCATGACCGAACAATCCACTGCCGTCATCAGGCGGAACTGTTCTTTATGCTCCAGCTCCTCCGGCACCACGGTTTCAAAGCCGAAATCCTTCAACACAGGCAGAATGGCCTGTTCATTCGTCAGCCTGCGTTGCCCTATCCGGCGGATGTAGACGCGCCGGTTCCCCTGTTCCGTGCCCGTCACATTGAGTATGCTCTGCCGCAAAAACTCCACCAGCGGCATATTTTCCACCAGGGCGAACCCTGATAGACGGGGAGGAAGGATGAGCCGCTTTACACGATACAATGCCCCGGCGGGCA
>WRKB01000082.1 GCA_009778295.1 Betaproteobacteria bacterium
CCCAACCGGCCACCGAACCGCCGCTGTTCACGGTCACGCTGTTGTCCGCGGCGCTAGCAGGATATGGCGGCCAAATCGCATCACTGCCGTCAGTCGTCGGATCGCCGTTGCCGTAGACATTATGGGTTACAATACCGTCACCACCTGGCCCGCTCGTGCCGTCGATGGTGATGCTCTGCCCGAAAACGGAAGACAGGGGCGCGAACACAAGGCCGAGGGCCAATACATACAACAGGGGTTGCTTCATGGCACAAACTCCTTCATAAATGGTGCATAAATTGGGTTATGAGTCAAACTCATATTTCATCCGCAGCGAGCCGCTGACGCCTTCTCTGACGCCTACATAGCCCTGAATGCCCAGGTCAAAGCTCAGAGAAGTGTCAAGCGACGGCCTAGCCGTCGAACTCATGATAATGATATTAATACGGTCATTCATCACCGAACAACATCTCTTGTTTCGTCATTTCGACCGGAGGGAGAAATCTCCATAAGTTAAGCAATAACCAATGGAAATATTTTAAGATTTCTCGTCACTTCGCTCCGATGGAGAAAAGTTTCTCTTCGCTACGCTCATCGAAATGACAAAAAAAGACGTGGTCAATGTTCGGAGAGTAACGCATTTATTAATATGAGGCTCCAATGCCTCCCAAACTTCATCAGAAATGGCATGCCGACGATGCGCTGACGTTGTCATAATCACTTGGATGGCGGCAGATATGACAGAAAAACCAACTCTTGTCAATGTGGTGACTCCAGTGTCTAATGCAGGCCGCTTTCCCGAATCAGAAGGCCTATGGCCGCCTGCCAGAAGCGCAGGGCAAAGCTGCGGCGCTGGCCGTCAAAAAAAACCTTGCCGCTCAAGGATTGGACAGGCAGCTCGCCTTCTTCCACTTGGCAAATTATTTTGTAGAGGGCCTGTTCCGGCACGATACGCCCGTTTGGCATACGTTTGGCGGGCACAATTCCGCCGAGGACTGTTGTCGGCAGTTCCGGCTGCGGGATGTCGCGGGTGGCGGCGTGTTCAAGAGACTGAATACGCACCTTGAGGGGCGGAAAGAAGCCGCTGCCCGGATAAAATTTTCCTGGCATGCCCACATCCAGGCGCTCCATGTCTTCTTCCGCCACATAGGCGGTCACGATGCCTCCGGGTTCGGCGACAACACCCAGTTTCATTTTTTCCGGCACCCAGGAATCAGGGGTGAACCAACCTGGCAGATCATGGAATACACCGGTAAAAGGGGCGGTTATCGTCAAGCGGGCCTGCTCCTGCCTGAGCCATGCCAGTTCAGACGCTACGGCCTGCATTTCCTGGATGTCGGTGGCGTAGGAAAAGCGGAGTTCCGGATCGAGACTCGCGGCTGCAAGTTTGTTGCGCAAAATTTCCAGCTTGCGCTGACTGATGTTCTGGCGGGCGTCCAGGTCCGGGGAACGGAGGCGCAGCAATACCTGGCCCTCGGTGGCCGTCTGTCCCGGTTGTACCGAGATGCTTTCCACTTGTGCGGGCTGCGGCGCATACAGTATCGCCGTGTGCCGGGCGGAAAGCAGTCCGTTTCCTTCTATGCTCGTATGCCAGGGAACAATGAACAGGATGAGCGCCGTAACGGCAAGAATGCCGCTACGGGCTGTCTGCCAGGTGAAGCGTATGGTTGTACGCCGCGCGTGCCAATGCATGATTTCCTTGTAGATGGGCAGGAAAATAAACCAGATGAGTTCGACCAGCATGAGTATGATGCCGAGCGCTTTGAAGAAAAGGTGATACACGAGCAAAGCGATGCCCAAAAAGAGAAAGAAGCGGTATATCCATGTACCGTAAGCGTACAGCAGCAATTTTTTCTGCATGCGCGGCGGCATTGCTTCCGGCGGCGGATCACCGAAACCAAAAACCTGTTCCCGTAAAAACCAGCGAGCCAGGGCAAAGGCGCGTTGTTGCAGACCTGGAACTTCCCAGTAATCCGAAAGGATGTAATAGCCGTCGTAACGCATGCACGGATTGGCATTGATCGCCAGGGTGGTGATCCAGGTAACGCCGGCCAGGGTCAGAACAGCGCTTTTGGCCGCGCCGGGAAGCAGGAGCGGCCAGAGGAGCGATGCGCTTGCAGCCAGTATCAGTTCCGCGCCGATGCCGGATACATCCACCAGCAGACGGTCGGAGCGCCGGGGCAGTTTCCAGGCTTCGCTGACGTCTGTCCAGAGAACCGGGAAAAAGCACATCAGGGCGATGCCCATGCGCGGAACACGCAGATGCAGATGTTTGGCGGCAAAGGCATGTCCAAGTTCATGCGCCATTTTGGTCATGGCCAGGGCGAACAGCACCATGATGCTCTGCTGCCATGTCCACAGGTTTTCAAGATGCAGCAGGAAGGCCGTCTGTTCCCGTGAAACAAGATACAGGCCCAGCAGGGCCGCGGTCAGCAGCGCGACAAGAAATGTTGCGCTGAACATCCAGCGCACATAACGCAGATGGCGCTCAAGCCACGCATCAGGCCTCAGCAGGGGAATGCGCAGGAAAAGGTAGCCGTGGACGATTGTCTGCCACGCGCTGGTTCTGCTCGCGGTTTTCATCTGGATAAGGCGGGCAGTGTCCTGCGGAGAGCAGGCGAGCAGCAGGCTGTTGCGCAGGGCAAAATCATACACTGCCTGTATGGAAGGCAGGGAGGCATTCAGCATGGTTTCCCGGCATATGGATTGTTGAATGGCTTCCGCAGAGCCAAGCGGCCAGCGTGACAACACTTCGAATTCCAGCCAGCCTATCCGAAAAAAACGATGTGCTGCCGGATCGTGCAAGGTCCAGGAGGGGCTGCCCTGTTCCGATGGCGGGCCCTGACTCAGGCGGATCTCTTCACGCAACGGCAGCCAGGGGGATGCCTGGGGTTTTGGCGATGCCGCGCCGGGCCTGGACGCGGTACCGGCTCCGCTTCCCGAGACTGCCGGGTTCAAGGGAGGGCGTTCCTCCTGGGAGAGCATCACACGCCCAGCCATTGCCGTATGTGGAGGAAAGGCCGCCGCAGCAGCAAAGCGACCAGGGGCGTGCGCTTCCCGTACAGTTTTGCCGTACCGCGCAATCCCAGGCGGGGCACGGTTGCATCCGCCGCAAACAAGCCGCGCAGGGTAAAAGCCAGACCCGCATCCGGAGTTTCGGACGCCTGGTAACCGATAAAATTCAACGCGCCGGATACAGGCGCATGGGGGCTGATGTTGGGGAAAAAGAGGAACTCGTCTCCCTGTTTGAGGGGCAAAGT
>WRKB01000083.1 GCA_009778295.1 Betaproteobacteria bacterium
ATATTTGAACCTAAAACGTGGTGTCCCGGTGCGGCGGGGCCTGTTTCCCAGGCATGCACTGGCCCCATGGACAAGTTGAGCGTTGGCGTGCCGAGCCATGCGGCAAGATGCATGGGGCCGGTATCGGGCACTATGAGCAGGTCCAGTTCCCGCAAAAATTCTGCGAAAGCTTGCAGGTCAAAGCGTCCGCACAGGTTGAGCATAGGCATGCGCGCCAGATGCGCGGCCTCCGTCGCCAGGGCCTTGTCTTGCGGGCCTCCCAGAAAGACTGCGTGGATGTCCTTTCGGCTCAAGGCCAGGGCCAGCTCCGCCCAGAACAGCGGTGAGGGACGTTTTCCCTCTTCGCTGGCTCCCACGAAAAGTCCGACCCGGCCCTGCCCGGCGGCTTTTGGGCGGAGCGGGCGCATGCGCTGCATATCCTGCGGGGAGAAAATATCCAGCATATTGAGATCGGACCAGTGGAAACGGTTGTGGCGGTTGTTGTGGACAAGCGAAGCCCGGTAGAGCTGCCAGTATCCGTTGATCGCTGCGTGTTCGGAATTCCGGAGCATGCCGAAGCGCTCCCCAGTCTCAAGTTTCGCGCACAAAAGCGCGGCCTCGGGCCTGTGGCTCAAGTTGATGACGCGGCGATAGCTGCTTCCGGTAAGATTCGGGGCAGCCTCCGGCGTAAAGAACACGACGTCCGGGGCAAAAGGCATGAGGCTTTTGAAGAAGCGCTCCTCCGCCACAACCCAGACTGGACGCTCAGGTTCGGCCAGGCGCAGCCGGGCGAGCAGGGGGAAGGTAAGGATCAGATCCCCCATACGTTGTAATTGCAGCACCAGGCTGGGGGATTGCTGGGGGGTCATGTCCCGTATATCTCGCGTAGACGTGTGAGAATGTTTTGTACGCGGTGTGTCCAGGTGTGTTCCGCCAGGACGCGGGTGCGCGCCGCCTGTACGATGCGCCGTCGTTCTTCCGGGTGGGCCAGAAAATAACGGATGAGTTCCGGGGCTTCTTCCGGCTCGCGATAATAGATAAGTTCCTTGCCGGGTTCAAAGAGACTTTCGGTCTGGTCGCGCCAATCGGTCAATACAAAGGATCCGGCGGCGGGCACATCAAAGAGGCGCTGGTTTACCGCGCCTTTCATCTGTTTGCTGGTGCAGTTGAAGTTGATATCCGACCATGGATAGAAGGCGGGCAGTTCTGAATAATAGCTGAGTTCGGAGTGTAGTCGCCAGGACGGGTTTTCGCGTTTGAAATTCTGACGCCACCCCCTGTCGCCCACGATGAGAGGGGTGAAGGGGAGTATCTGGCGTACGCACCGGGTACGGTACTGGCGGGTGGCTTCCCAGGTGATCATGGCTTCGTAGGCAAGGCGCATCTCGTTGTCCGGCAGCGCCTGGTAGCTTGCAAACATATCCGCGCTGTATTGCGGCAGAAAAGAGCGCACCAGGCGTTCGTCGCTTTCGCCGAAAGCGGCGGCAAGCTCACGGTATCTGCGCAGCAGCGCAGCGGGGAAACGCATATCTTGCATGCGCTTTGCCACCTTGTAGACCATAGAGTTGCCGACAAAGGAAACTTGACTGCGCCAGGAAGCCACAGGGGGGTTGGCGCTTTTTGCGGGAGAAAAACGTTCGGGGTCCGTGCCCAGTGGTAAGTGGAAGACGTGTTTAAAGCCCAGTTCGTGCAGGCCGGGCAGATTGTCGGCGTCCCAGGTGAAAATAACGGCCCAGGGGCTGACCAGTTTTGCGTAGAGATGGAGGATCAAATGCGGATTGTCCACAAACCATGAGGCCAGGGGCAAGTGAAGCTGGGCGAGCAGATCCATAAGCACGCCCTCCCTGTCCACGCCCAGATGGTTCAAGGTGAGAATGGCGTCCGGTTTGAAATCCAGCACGACTTTGAGCAGGCGTTCCACAAAATCTTGCCTGGCGACTTCCTCATCTTCCAGCGTGAGCAGATAATGTTGAACCTCAAGCTGCTCACAGGCCCGCACCACTTCTCCCATCAGAAAATATTTGCTGGTCATGAGCAACAGCCTGGGCGAAGACGAACGAAAACGGGGACGCACGGCGCGGCTCCAGAAGTCGAACTGCGTGCTGGCGTTCAGCTTGTCCCGTAATGTGCCGTAATAGGCGCGGTCAAGGCGCAGATAAAAGGGATGAGCCAGCGGAACCATGGGTAAATTTCCATGTTGCGCTTGCCAATGGGTAAGCTGGCACAGGCACTCTTCCGGAGTATCCGCGTTGAACCAGGTGATACGCTCGTGCGGGAATTCTGCGCGCAATCCGGTCAGGGCAAGGATGTCCTCTTCCTTGTCAGCCACGGCCAAGGGGCGTTCAGTCGGAAGCTTTTCCAGCAGGGCGCGCAGGGCGTAGCCCATGCCGGATCCCAGGAGTACGGGCAGACGGGCGGCAGTGAGCCCGCAGGGTTCCAGCATGTCGAGTTCCCGCTTGGATCCGCCTGAACCAAGCATGTGCAACTCTCGTCCATTCCGGGTAATGCGGATGTCCTGCAGTCCGGAAACGCCGACAACGAGCTGCGGCGTTTGCCGTGAAGGACTTCGGGCTTCAGGCATGATGCTTGCTGGGATTATAGGGAGTCACGATGACTTCATCGTCTTGAAGCTGAAACACTACGTTATGGTAGACGGTTTCTACCGTCAGAAAAGCCCTGCCAATGGAGACTTCCACGCCCGGGTGGACGGTTCCCGGAACTACCAGGCGACAAGAATCCGCTTGGCGTTCGCTTTCCAGCAGGGCATTCCAGAGATGTTCCCGCCGCTCTTTGAGAAGTCTGAGTTTATGCCTGGCCATGGCCAGTTTGCGTGTGGTGGGGGTGGCGTCCGGCGGTAAATGACCGGCTACCGCCGTATAATGATCGACGCGGGTAGCCAGTTCGTCCAGATGTACGTCAAGCTTCTCCAACTGACGGATGCGTTGAGCATCGTAGCCGAGAGAGAGCGTTGTGGGGGCCGCAGCGGGCGTACCCAGCTGGTTTGCCACATAGATGGTGTTGCGGGCGTGTATGACGCCGCCCTGCAGCCTGTCTTTGACGACGAGGCTGGAACCGGCAAAGATGGTGGCATGTTGGCAGGTGCGCTCGATATAAATGGTGTTGCCCGCCCGCAGTTCTGCCTTTTCGGCGAAGGGCAGGCGGAGATTGCCGCCCGCGCTGAGCAGGCAGCGGTCACTGACTCCGCCCCGCGCGCCCCCCAGCAGGGCAAGGTCGCTGCTGGCCCGGACCACGCCTCCTTCAACCATGCCCTTAATGAGGATGCGGTTTGCCTGGATCTCGAAACCGGC
>WRKB01000084.1 GCA_009778295.1 Betaproteobacteria bacterium
CATGCAAGCATCCTGTTCAATGAAGGCAGCGAGCTTAGCGTTGTACAGCGCCAGTTGCGGCATACGAACCCGAATACCACGGCCCGCTATTTGCGAAGCCTTGGCTATGAGGAGGAACATGGGCAGAAGGTGCTGTCGGTGATGGAAGGAAGAGGCCGGGGAGGAAATGAAGTGGCATTTCCTGAGTTGCGGGGTCAATCTGCCCCACAATCTGCCCCACAAAGCAAGCAGCCTCAGAAGCGACATTCTGAGGCTGCGGTACACAGTCCCGGTACACAGTGCCGGGGATAACTAAGGCCACTTGTGAGTAACCTATTGGAATCTTTTGGCGTCCCCAGGGGGATTTGAACCCCCGTCGACGGCGTGAAAGGCCGTTGTCCTGGGCCGGCTAGACGATGGGGACACATCGTTTGTACAAGAGCCTCGGCAGGGCCGTGGTTCTGTCGTATGGCTGGGCTGCAAGGATTCGAACCTTAATTGACGGGGCCAGAACCCGTTGTCCTGCCAGTTGAACGACAGCCCACCAAGAGCGCTTGTGTCTACGTGAAACCCAGGCGGCTGTCAATAATTTTCTCTGTAAGGAAGTGTTGATGCATGAAAATGTAACCAGAACTCGGCGCGTTCCTTTCGCGTCTCCCTTGTTTTTTTGTCGGCAGTCCCGCGAGTTTTGAAAAAATATAACTGTTGCAGTAAATTATGATAAAAGCTAGTATGGCGGTTATGGCACTTTCCGGCTTGATCAACGGCTGAAACGGCGCCCTCCGCGTCGGCAGCTCCAGTCAGGCATGAACGCGGAGATGCTCTTGTATGTTCTGGTTACTGGTACTGCCAACCGTTTTCTTCGGAGTCGCCGTAATTGTTTTCCTGCTGGCGCGTGATTCATTCCGTACGTCCCGCGCCGGGCAGAAGCCGTCAGCCGCCGCATCTTCCGCGAAAAAAAGCGGATGTGCCTCGGCTATCAACACCATGATGCAGAACAAGCTTCCCGCGCCACCCCCAGCCCATCCCGCCACGCTGTTTTCCGGGCAAAACGCCAAGGAAGCGGATGTCTTCGCGGATACTCTGGCCCGGATGAAGGAAAATCCCATTCTGCCGAATACATCCAATGCCTATTTGCGTCTCGAAGAGCACGATAATAGTCTGGAACATCTGCTCACCCGGCGTTCTCCTGGGCGGAGGGAGCCTGGACAGGCGCCGCCCCGGGAATTTTCCATCGTCGTGACGGAAAAAGAACAAGCTTCCTTGGAGCAGGCAGAAGCAGCTTCCGACAAAAAAGACTGACGGACCAGGTTCTCCCGCTTTCGTAGCGCCCCAGTCCGGTAACGTGCGGAGAGTGCCCCCGCTTTTCAGCACTTGCGTCCAGGCCTGCCCTGATTGTACACTTTATTTTTACGCGCGGCATGTTGCGCGCGGACATCGGGGAAAAACAACGAGTGCAAGGCATAACATGAGCAACGAACCGGACAAGATTATTTATTCAATGATTCGCGTGGGCAAACGCCACGGCCAGCGCGAAGTGCTCAAGGACATTTCTCTCTCCTATTTCTATGGCGCCAAAATCGGCGTTCTGGGGCTTAATGGTTCCGGCAAATCTTCTCTGTTGAAAATCCTGGCGGGAGCGGATCAGACGTTTGACGGCAAAACTGTACTCGCGCCCGGCTATACCATCGGCTATCTGGAACAGGAGCCGCTGGTGAACGAAGCCCGCACCGTCAAAGAAGTGGTGGAAGAAGGCGTGGCTGAGCTTGTTGCCGTCCGCGACGCGTTCGAGAAAATCAACGCCCGTTTTGCCGATCCCATGACTGCCGAAGAAATGGACGCGCTTATCGCCAACCAGGCCCGCGTTCAGGAGGAAATGGACAACAAAAATATCTGGGATCTCGACTCCCGTCTTGAAATGGCCATGGACGCTCTGCGTTGCCCGCCCGGCGACACTCCCGTATCCGTCATTTCCGGCGGGGAAAAACGCCGCGTGGCTCTTTGCCGCCTTTTGCTGCGCAATCCGGACATCCTGCTGCTCGACGAGCCGACCAACCATCTGGACGCCGAATCCGTGGCCTGGCTGGAACGCTATCTTTCCACCTTCCCCGGCACGGTTATCGCCGTGACCCACGATCGATATTTTCTGGATAACGTGGCAGGCTGGATTCTCGAGCTTGACCGCGGCCGGGGCATCCCCTGGAAGGGCAATTATTCCTCCTGGCTGGAGCAGAAACAAAAACGCCTCGCCCAGGAAGAAAAGGTGGAGGCCGAGCGCCAGAAAACCCTGGCCCGTGAACTCGACTGGATACGGATGTCCCCCAAGGGCCGCCACGCCAAGGGCAAAGCCCGCATCAATGCCTATGAAGCCATGCTTTCGCACGAAAGCGAGCGTCTCGCGCCGGATCTCGAGATTTATATCCCCCCCGGGCCGCGCCTGGGCAAGCTTGTCTTTGAAGCCGAGGACGTAAGCAAAAGCCTTGGGGATAAGCTGTTGATCGAGCAGATGGGCTTTATCATCCCCCCCGGGGCTATCGTGGGTGTCATCGGCCCCAATGGCGCTGGAAAAACCACGCTTTTCAACATGCTGGCCGGTCTGGAAAAGCCCGATACCGGCACCTTGAAGGTGGGGGAAAGCGTGCAGCTCGCCTATGTGGATCAGAGGCGCGAGTCCCTCACTCCCGGCAAGACGGTGTATGAACTCATCAGCGACGGTTCGGAGACCGTCAGGCTCGGTGGACGTGAGATGAACGCGCGCGCCTATTGCACGCGCTTCAACTTCCACGGCGCGGATCAGCAGAAGACGGCGGACGTCCTTTCCGGCGGAGAACGCAACCGTCTGCATCTGGCCCGCATGCTCAAGTCCGGCGCAAACGTCATCCTGCTCGACGAACCGACCAACGACCTGGATGTCAACACCATGCGCGCGCTTGAAGACGCGCTGGAAAATTTTGCGGGCTGCACGCTCGTCATCAGCCACGACCGCTGGTTTCTCGACAGGATTGCCACGCATATCCTGGCCTTTGAGGGAGATTCCTCCGTGTGTTTTTTTGATGGCAATTATTCGGAATACGAAGAGGAGCGCAAAAAACGCCTCGGAAAGGCTGCGGAGACGCCGACGCGGATTAAATTCAGGAAGTTGACGCGATGACACTGGGAACGGGAAACGATTTTTTGCTCTCGGTGAGATAAGGGGATGGGCATGAACGCACGGGATATACGCGCGAAAATGAACACCGACGCCACAATCGGCACATGGTTGCAGCTTCCTTCGCCGGAAGCGGCGGAGATTATGGGCCGCGCCGGATA
>WRKB01000085.1 GCA_009778295.1 Betaproteobacteria bacterium
GTGGATGATTACTTGGAGCATTGCGCCGCCACAGGTAAGGAACCCAACAAGCCATATTCCGGTAAGTTTGTGCTGCGTCTTGATCCGGCGGTTCACGCACGCTTGGCGGTGAAAGCCCAAGCCAGCGGCAAGAGCCTGAATCAGTATGCCGCTGAAGTGCTGGCCGGGGTATGACATGGGGGAGAAGATATGCAACTATCCAAGGATTATTGTGTAAATTATGTTTTTCTTACCAGTCCGGTGACGTTCAAGGATGTTCTCATTCTATGGATCGGAGAAGAAAGGTATAATGAAATACTTGCATATGATCCTCATTCAATTATCAATCAGGTAATAGGCCAAGGTTTTGATGACCATCTCAAATTTATCCGCCAAGTTGAAGCCGTATTAGATGACGCGATTAGGGGCAGGCGTATTCACGTATATAGGAAAAGTCCTGGCGGTGCTGGAAGAGCAGTTTTTTATGAACATACATATGATCAAGGAGCATTATTTTCAAACACACGAGAAGGATATGGAAAAGATGGATTGCATAAATGTTTTCAATTTATGCTACATCATCCAGACAACCCTTATGTAGAAAGTAAACCATTATATTTCGACCAAGACGAGATTTTTGCACAATTCCCTGACTTGATGCCATCTAAAACAGAAAATTCTTCTTCAGAAAAATTATCACCTTCGGCAGATGAAAAGCATTCTTTATCTACAGAAGAAAGAAATGCTGCTGCCGAAAAATGGAAAAAATATCGTAGCACACTATCAATATCTACCAATAAACGAGAACGCCGTAAATTACAAGCCGCTCATATTGCCGAACTGAAATTTTCTGGCAAGTCACACAGAGAGATATTCGATATCGTCTTTCCAACCGAACAGAATAAGTGTCCTGGGACAAAAAGGAAAAGAATCTCAGATTATAAAGCGTTGGCAAATAAGATAGCTCAAGATATTAACCTTCCTGCACCTCCTTGGTAAACGTAACAGCAACGTAACACCTTCGTAACGCCTTACGGGTGTTACTTGCATTTTTTTGGTAAATCTTTCCTGCAACACGCTGTAATAGTTGTGTTCGCAGGCTTTTGTTTTTTTGTCTCTTTTGCTTGATTCCGCTTTCCCGTAACGCCCGTTACGAGCGACAATTTAGGCATGGAAATCAACGTCCAGCCTAAAAGGAAGGTGCAAATCATGCCAAATAACAATCAGACCAAAGAAAAACACTGGCTTTCACCGCAGGCGGCGGCAGAGTATTTAGGTTGTTCGCGTAACTTTTTGGACAAAGACCGCACGAGCCGCCTGCATGGTATCCCCTTTGCCCGCCTTGGACGCCATATTCGCTATGACGTTGCTGACCTGGATACTTTTCTGGAACGTACCAAGGAGTCGCTATGAACGCTGTGACCCCACTACAGCCTGTCACTGAGACGCCGCAGCACTGGCCATCCGTACTTGAAATCGGATTGTGGTTTTATCGGCGCAGTTATTTCGTTATTTCGCTCAAGGCAAAAAATCAGCCTTACATTAAATACAAACATCTCACGGCGAAGGATAAACCGGACGAGGCGCAAATACGTACATGGTTCCAACGATGGCCTGACGCCTGGGGTGTGGCTGTGCTGACCGGGGAACGTTCTGGCATGTTTGCTTTGGATGTGGATAACAAAGACGGCAAGAACGGCTCAGAAACCCTTGCGGCTCTGGAAGCTGAACATTCATCACTGCCGGAAGGGCTTACGTTTCGCACGCCAAGCGGCGGCTTTCATCACCATTTCCTCATGCCGCCGGGTGTGGATATTAGAAATTCGGTAGATGACTTGGGTGATGGCCTTGATATACGCGGGAATGGCGGCTACGTGGCGTATAGCCTAGACTACGCTCTGGTAAGCCCGGAAGACGCCCCGGTGCCGGAGGCTCCCCCCTGGCTGGTGGAAATGGCCTTACGCGCCAGCAGCAAGGCAAAATCTGCGGAGCCAGCGCTTCCTCGTGAACCTGTGCCGTATCGCGGCACAACACATCCCTACGCAAAGGCTCTTTTAGAAAGGGAATGCGAGAAAGTGGCTTCCGCCATACCAGGCATTCGCAATCACACACTGAATATAGCGGCGCTAAAAAATGGACATTTTGTCGGAGCCGGGCATATCACGCGAGAAGAATGTGAGGTCGCGCTGTTTGATGCCGCTGAACGTTGTGACTATGCGGCAGAACATGGAGAAGCAGCAACATGGAGTACTATTGCCAGCGGCTTGGACAAGGGTATTTCCGAACCGAAAGACCCTCCCCTGCGGGTAGGGGCAGAATCTTCCGAAAAATCACTACAATACCTTAATTGTGTGAATATATTTGACTTTCTCCATTTGAACTTCCCGACTCGCGAAATGCTGCTTTCACCCATTCTCGCACGCCAGGGGCTTTGTATGCTCCATGCTATGCGTGGCATCGGCAAAACTTTCGTAGCCCTTTTCGTAGCCTATGTCGTTGCTTGCGGCGGCAAACTGTTTGACCGATGGGAAGCACAAAAGCCCGCCCGTGTTTTGTTCATTGATGGCGAGATGCCAGCTATATTGCTACAGGAGCGTCTTTTCAAGCTGGTGGTTGGAAGTGAATTGCGATTGCCAGACAATGACTACCTACGCCTTCTCACACCGGACATGCAGGATGGCCCCATGCCGAACCTTGCGACACCCGAAGGCCAGGGGGCCGTTGAACCACTTTTGGCAGGCGTTGATTTGGTTGTGATGGATAACTTGGTGACATTGGCCCGGCATGGCCGCGCCAATGATGAAGAATCATGGCTTCCAGTCCAGGCTTGGCTTTTAGGGCTACGGCGACGGGGTATCTCCGTCTTGATGATCCACCATCAGGGCAAAACGGGCGACCAACGCGGCACCAGCGCCAAGGAAGATATACTTGATACCGTGATCCGGCTCGACAGGCCGAAGGACTACCGTTCGGAACAGGGCGCGCGCTTCGAGGTACATCTAACAAAGGCCAGGGGTATATATGGGGCTGATGTGAAGCCCTTTGAGGCGCAACTGATTACCAAAGGTTCGGCGTTGACGTGGGAGACCAAAGAAATAGAGGACGCGAAACTTGAGCAGTTGCGACAACTTTTGGCAGATGGGTATTCAATTCGGGATGCCGCAAAAGAAATGGACATCAGCAAAAGTGCAGTGGACAGACTGAAAAGGAAGCTGGAGGCCTTGGGAGCAGATGCCCAAGGGACAGATTGTTGTCCGCTGGAGGCATCCCCTGAGCAATACTTCTGAAGTGTCCCGCTGTCCCAACCCTATAT
>WRKB01000086.1 GCA_009778295.1 Betaproteobacteria bacterium
AGGTCCCTACCTTGCGGATAGTTGCTGCCTCGAGCCAAGGCTGCCTTGCCACCCTTGTGCTTTCGGCAAAAACTGCCCGGACTGGCGTTGCAGAACGCATATTTCTCCCGCCACAGTGGCGGAATTGGCGCTGACGCGCCTCGTAACGGGGGAATGGAGACCTGGCTGTGCCGCGACGGAAGCACGCATCTGGATTACCCGGCCGGATGCTGACGGATGTATGGGATTGCGCTGTCTATCCGGAGATGACGGCGAAGACCGTACGCTCTGGATAGCCCTGCAACGAAAAGGCTATCGTCATATTCTTGACGTATTGGACGGGAAAGAACCACCGATCTCAATGCCAGATGTCCCGCAGCACAAACTTTCCGCCGCGTTTGCAGCCCCCATACTTACAAGCCTGCGCCAAGCCTGCGCCATGCTGCATCTCATGAGCGAGCAGGGCGCGCTGCTGGAACGCACAGCGGATCAAAAGACAGGGCAACGTCTTCTCAACAGTGCCTCGCGCCTCAGCAACCTACTGGAGCAGTGCGAAGCCCTCAATACGCTCGGCTATTTATGGTTTGTCCTCATGCAGGAGAGGGGCGGCAGCTTGAACTCGCTTCTGGAATGTATTGCTGCTCTTCGGAGTGGAATTCAATATTGGCAGGGAGTTATAGAAAAAAATAGTTATATGGCATGACTATTGCTTGCGTTCCAGCAACAAACATTATTTTCCCAATCGGGGGAGCAGGAGGGAGCAATGATTATTATCGATGGTCATCAGTCTGAAATGGAAATCGGCAATTTCGCCAATCTTGAGGAAATCCTTGTGGGTGTCATGAATAATGAAGAAATGGGGTCGCGTGTTGTGACGGATGTGCTGGTCAACAATGAAGCCTTCTCGGAAATCTATCCTCACCAGGCGGAAGATATCGGCAGCGAATTCATCAAAAGCGTGGAAGTTCGTTCCATGCCTGTGGGTGAAATGGCGGCCAACATCGCCCGTGAAATGTACAAAGTGGCGCAGATCATGAGCAATGGCGCCCAGCATGTGGCCCGTCTTTTCCGCCAGGCGGACGATGCAGAAGCCTTGGACATGCTGCAGGATCTGCTGGACGTAACCAGGGATTTCATGAACATGATCGGGGTGCTGCGCAATGAATTTTGCCTTGACAGCGGCAATAAGGAATTCAACGAAAGCGTCGAACAGCTTTCAAATCTGCTGACGGAAATGAGCGAAGTGCTGGAAAGTGCCGACTGGATTCTTTTGGCCGACCTTCTGGAATATGAATTCCTGCCCCTGTCCCAAAACTGGAAGCAGGTCATCCAGAGCATTCGCGAAAATTTGCGCCATGCTTCCAGCGACTAACGTTATCCGTGACGCGACATGGACGTCCGACAGACGTTCGTGTTTTTGGCGGGGCGCTCTCTTACCCGTATGGAATATCTTATGAAACATGCCTGTATTGATCTTATTGAGCAAGCTCTGCTGATAGGGACGCGGGAATTGGAAGCATTGAACGAAGGGCAGACTGAACAGGCCGCTGCCTGTGAAGAAGAACGCAGCCGCCTGACGCAACAAGCCATGGAACTCAGCGGAGATGTCCCTTTAGATATCCTGCTGGTAGAATTGCAGAAACTGTGCGATATGCAAAAAGTTCTGATCCAGGCGGGTACTCTATTACGCCAAAATTGGCAGAAAGAGTTTATGCGCGTCCGTGGAGAAAGCCGCCGACTGGCGGGCTACAGACAGGCAATGGCGCACGCGCTGCATTGAATATGCGGGGAGCAAGCTCCTTTTTTACATCTTCCGACCGCAAGCCTTATATATACTGGAGTTTCGTATGTCAGAGTTGATTTCTCCGCTCCGTCCCCAGGACAATGCCGCCGCTTTTGAAAGCGTACAGGCACGTCTGCGGGAGATGTCCGCCGCTGGTCAAATAGAGAGCGTTTCTTCTCCTGCGGTAAAAATGCAGGTGCGCCCCGGCCCGAAAAAGCTGGATGAAGCAGAAGCAGCCAGCAGCGTGCACCAGGTGCATGCAGAGATGCAACGCGGTGTGGATGCGGTAAGCGTGCATAGCGGACTGGACCCGCAACGTGTGGCGAAGTTGCTCGGTTTGTTGGATTAGAAGCTCTCATAATCAACATTATGAGGACTTCTAATACAGACTTAAAGGTACGCTTCTTTAGAGCGCGGCATGCGCGCGGATGGCTCCCAGTTCCAGGAGCAGCGAGGCAAGCTGCGCCATGGGCAGTCCCACCACCGCGCTGACAGAGCCTTCTATCCGTTGCACCAGAAAAGCCCCTTGTCCTTGTATTGCATAGGCTCCGGCCTTATCCAGGACTTCGTCCGTGGCCGCGTATGCCGCCAATACATCCCGCGGCCAGGGGAAAAAATGCACGCGGGCGCTGCCCGTAGCGTGCCGTACCGTACCGTCCGGCGAACAGCAGCAACAGGCGCTGATCACCTCATGACTCTTTCCGGAAAGGCACAGCAGCATGTTCAACGCGTGTTGTTTATCTCGCGGCTTGCCCAGGATTTTCCCTTCAAACGCTACTACGGTATCCGCACCCAGCACAAAGGCACCTGGACGCGCCTGTGCGGCGGCAAAGGCCTTGGCTTGCGCCGCGCGCAAGGCATAGTCAGCAGAATTCTCGCCGTTCAACGGCTGCGGCTCAATTCCTGTGAACCTGACAAGCTCGAATTCCAGACCGAGCAGGCGTAAAAACTCTCGTCGTCTCGGCGAGGCGGAGGCTAATACCAACGGCAGCGCCGAATAAAAGGCTCCCTGGGATATGGAAGAATGACATTTCACGCAGGGGTGGAGGTCGGACGCCATGTGCTCAGGGGAAGGGCTTCTTCAATCAGCATGACGGGAATGCCTTCCCGAACGGGATAGATCACGGCACACCCGCGGCAGCACAAAGCTTCCAGAGGCGAACCCAGAGCTTCCAATTGGCCGTGGCAGCGCGGGCAGGCCAGAATTTCCAGCAGTTCTTTCTGCATATCCATATGTTCTCTCCCGGCTATATTGAAGGGATGTGATGTCCGCGCCTGCCAAATTCAGGGCGCGGCACAGCAGGGGCGCAGCTTACGGGCATGGGGCGGCATTGCCGCCGCATTGGACAGGCGTTCCGTTTTCTACAGGAAGAGCGGCATCGGAAGCGCGTGGCGAAGAAGGAACCTTATGTTCGGGGCGGGGTGTTTTAAAAACATTCTCCTGCGGCAGACCAAGATACTCAATAAGGGGCAGCACTCCCCCCCCCGCATTCAGGGCATGACTTTTATTCTGCAAAAGCGCAAGGCGCAAC
>WRKB01000087.1 GCA_009778295.1 Betaproteobacteria bacterium
AGGCCTGTCACAGTATCGGGCTGCCCTTCGTCTGTATTTACACTGCGGAAGATGAGGCTTCCGGACACGTGCGCATTGCCGCAAAACTCGGCGGCGAGCGCAGTCTGTACCGTGTCTCCTCTTACCACGACGCCAACGAAATAATGGCGGTGGCAGACGCTGCGGAGGCCACCGCCGTACACCCCGGTTACGGGTTCTTTGCGGAAGATTTCCGTTTTGCAAGGCGAGTGACGAAACGTGAGCGCAAAATGATTTTTATCGGTCCGTCCTGGAAAATCATCCGGGAACTGGGCGACAAAATCAACACGAAGCGTTTGGCGCGCAGCCTCGACGTTCCCACAGTGCCCGGTTCGGACAGGCCTATCTATGACGAAATGGAAGCCGAACAGATCGCCCGCAGTATCTTCGAATTTCAGGAACAAATGGGCATTCTGCGCCCTCTGGTACTGGTCAAAGCCTCTGCCGGCGGAGGAGGCATGGGAATCGAGGAAGTGTACGACATGGAACAATTCCGTTCCGTGTTTCGCCGCATCCGCAGCTATGCCCTGCGCCAGTTCAAGGATGAAGGCGTGCTGATTGAACAGCGCATCACAGATTTCAACCACCTGGAAGTACAGATCGTATGCGATCGCCAAGGCCGCAACCCTGTGCATTTCGGTACCCGTAACTGCTCGGTGCAGTCCACGGGCTTACAAAAGCGTATTGAAGTGGCGCCGGGTTTTGACCCGTCTTCACTCTCTTATTCCTTTGACGCAGCCCATATTTTAGAAGATATTATCAAACATTCTCTGGCCATGGCCCGCAGGGTTGGTTATGACAATGTGGGTACCTGGGAATGGATAGTCACCCGCAAGGGCATCCCTTTCCTGATGGAAGTCAACACCCGCATCCAAGTGGAAAACGGCGTGTCCGCCCGTATAAGCAGAGTCCACGGAAAAGAGCGCGATCTGATCGCCGAACAAATCCGCATCGGCCTTGGAGAGCCGCTTGGCTACAGACAGCAGGATATCACCTTTGACGGTGTGGCTATAGAATACCGCCTGATTGCCGAAGACCCCGACAACGCATTCACTCCCTGGGTGGGGCGCATCGACGCTTTTTCCTGGAAGGCAGCGCCCTGGCTGTATCTGCACACGCATGTACCAAGCGATGCGGCATACCAGATTCCCACGGAATTTGATCCCAATCTGGCTCTTGCCATCATCTGGGGAAAAAACCTTGAGGAAGCCAAGACCAGAGGGCTGGAGTTTCTGCGAACACTCACCCTCACAGGTAAAAGCTCTGCCGGAGAGCCGCTCAAATCCAACGTGGCTTTCCTCAGCGCCAATACAGAACGTCTTCTGCGCTTCTGACGTACAAAGCGCGTTGCCATAAGGTAGAACGAATGGACAGAAGCATAGAGAAACGCCTTCACGCTCTGACTGAACGCCTGCAATACATACTCGACATTTTCGACGGCGTCTCAAATGAAAACGTGGACCTGCTGAAAAACAAGCTGAAGGAATACCACGAACGTCAAACCTGGAATAACCAGGCGGATCCCTTTGCGGACATTGCCAATTTGGAAGACCTCTTCGTTTTTGTGGAGCGCAAGTTGGAAGCGGATCTGCGCCCTATGGACAGGGTGCGTATCGTGCGCCATCCGCAACGTATCTGCTTGCGTGACATCCTGGAGAACGTCTACGATAATTTTACCGAAATCGGCGGCCAGGACGAGCACAGCATCGACCCCAGCATGCTTATCGCCCGCGCGTATATTACACGCCGCAGAGGGAAAAAAACCTATCACCAGTCCGTCATGGTCATCGGGCAGGAAAAAGGGCACGGGGAAGAATTTCGCAACGGCGGTTCCGTAAAACCCTGGGGTAACGCCAAGGCGCTTCAATACATGCTGGTCGCAGAAACCGAAGGCATTCCCATCCATTGCTATATCTTCACACCCGGCTCCTTTCCGGTGGAGGATTATCCCGGCGCCGCCCAACAAATCGCCAGAAATATCTATGGGATGGCAGGTATTCAGGTCCCCATCGTCGCAATCTTTTCCGAAGGCGGCAGCGGCGGCGCGGAAGCTATCGGCCTTGCCGACAAACGCCTTATGCTTTCGCACGGCTATTACTCGGTTATTTCACCTGAAGGAGCGGCCGCCATTGAAGGACACCTGCAAGACGGGAAACGCGCCTCTCCCGAACTCATCGCAAACTGCGCCCATTATCAGCGTATCACGGCGCAGGACAACCTGCGTTTTGGCTATATCGATCAGGTAATCCAGGAACCGCCTCTGGGAGCGCGCCCTCATCATTTCGACTTTTTCCGCACCCTGCGCCAGGAAGTGCTGCGGGCTACGGACGAAACTGTACTCGCCGTGCGTGGTTTTCCTTTCTTTCGGGGTATGGCGGTTCGCCGCCGCCGAACGGCTGAAAATCTCGAAGAATACCCTGTCCGCTGGGGATTGGGCGTGTCCAGCAAAAAGCGTCTGGTACTCCGCCGCCAAAAAAAATTCCTGAAACTTGCTCGCTTCGCCTATGTGGACAGCCGGGCTTTCTTTCCCAAGGTACTAAGCGCATGGCGCGATATGTGGCGCGGCTGCTGGTATCGCGTGAAATATGACTTTTACCGCAAACATCAACGCAAGATCAGCTTTATATTGGAAGAAATCGAAGCCGAATGGCAGCTTGTCAAAGCTCGCATGGTTGCGCCTTTCCAAGCCCTGCGCTGGGGCAAAAAGGCACAACCCGATCCGGAACAGGCTGCCAGTGATCTGATGGCGCTTTCCAACTGGGTGGAAGACAACCGCATCCGCCGCTGGAACTACTTAAGCCCCCGCTATAAAATCGACCGCACCCTGACTTGCCCGAATGCCGAAGCAAACGGCTGTCTGGATTTGTGGGGGCCGGATCTCTTCGCCGAGTTTGCGGGCGTCTGTTCCTATTGCGGCTACCATTTTCCCATGGAACCAGAATGGTACGTGCAGAACGTGTTTGACAAGGGTTCCGTCTTTGCATTCAATACGGATATCGAAGCGGGAAACCCCTTGAATTTTCCGGGTTTTGACGAAAAAATCCAAGAAGCTCAAGAACGCACAGGACACAAAAGCGGCTGCATGACCTTTGAAGCCCGCATTGAGAATATCAAGCTGGTGGTGGCCATGTTTATGGGCACCTTCCGCGGTGGTTCCGTGGGCGCTGCCGAAGGCCAAAAATTTATCGAAGCTGCCGAACGCGCCAGAGAAAATCGCTGGCCGTTTCTGGCCTATTCGCACGGTACGGCGGGCATACGCATCCAGGAAGGCACGCACGGCGTC
>WRKB01000088.1 GCA_009778295.1 Betaproteobacteria bacterium
TGTTGATTGCCTGTAGCTGCGCACGCCTGGCCAGAGCCGGTTCAAAAAGTGCCAGTTCTTCATTGACGAGTTCAAAACCCGCAAAAGGATCCTCCATATGCACATCCTCGAAACTCATGATATGAAGCAAAAAGCGGGTACGTTCCACATGCTTGAGGAAGCGATGTCCAAGCCCGAGCCCCCGGTGTGCGCCTTCGATCAAACCGGGAATATCGGCCATGATCAGGCGGCGTTCCGGATCTGTCTCGTCAATCATGACGCCAAGATTCGGCGTCAGCGTGGTAAAAGGATAAGAGCCGATCTTCGGACGGGCTGCGGAAACTTTGGAAATGAACGTTGACTTCCCCGCATTAGGCAGGCCGATGATGCCAGCATCCGCGAGCATTTTCAGCTCGAGGCGCAGACTCAGTTCCTCACCGGGTTCGCCGGGCTGGGCAAAACGTGGCGCGCGCCGGACGGCGGATTTGAAATGCTCGTTCCCCTTTCCGCCTCGCCCGCCACGGGCTGCGATGATGCTGACTTGCGGATCAAACACATCCGCCAGTAGTTCCTCTCCTTCAGAAGTGCGCGCAAACACCAGCGTTCCCGCAGGAAGAGCCAGCTCCATATCTTGTCCATTGCAGCCATCACGCTGACTTCCCATACCGGGCCGTCCGTTCTCTGCCTCATACAGGCGTTTCAGGCGGAAGTCGTACAGGCTGAACAGGCGCGGATCCGCTCGCAGCATCACATTACCGCCATTTCCGCCGTTGCCGCCATCAGGGCCGCCACGAGGCACGAATTTCTCGCGCCGGAAAGAAACACAACCGTGTCCGCCTTTGCCGGAACGCACGGTAATGACGGCTTCATCCACGAATTTCATGATCTGCTGTCTTCCCTCAAAACCCCGGAACGGCAAGCGGGAGTGAAAGCCTCCTTCCACCCCCGCTTGCATAGCTGTTATTGGTGTAAAAAATGCGCTATGCCGCCACAGGCTCGCGAACGTCGATGTGGACCCGGACCAATTCGCGGCGTCTACGGTAGAATTTTTCGTAGCGCACTACGCCGTCAATCGTTGCAAAGAGCGTATAATCCCTGCCCATACCCACATTGTGACCAGGGAAAATACGTGTACCGAGCTGGCGCACAAGGATACTGCCCGCAGACACGTTTTGGCCGCCAAAACGTTTTACTCCACGGCGCTGACCTTTGCTGTCGCGTCCATTGCGCGAACTGCCGCCTGCTTTTTTATGTGCCATAACTTACTCCTCGACACGACCCCGACGGATTTATTGCCGCCGGCGGATTGCAAAAAATCGTACTCGCCGCCTTGGAGGACGGCTACGACATCACGCTGAGATGGAGGTGATCTTCAGAGCGGTGTATTCCTGGCGGTGCCCTTTGAGCTTGCGCGAATCGTTGCGTCGCCACTTTTTGAAAATCAGCACCTTCTCGTTGCGTCCGTGCTCAAGCACTTCAGCCTTGACAGCGGCGCCCTGTATATACGGGGTGCCAAGATTCAGCCCGGACTCACCCACAAGGAGCACTTTGTCAAGCACAAGTTCGCTGCCCACTTCGGCGCGCAGCTTTTCCACGCGGATTTTACTACCTTCCACAACACGGAACTGTTTGCCGCCGGTCTCAATAATAGCGTACATGAAAAACCTCCGAAAACGAGACAGAAAACATTGCCCTATAGCTGGAAAAATGTCAAGAGAGTGTCCGAACCACATGGGGAGAAAACATATGAAAGGCATAATTCTGGCGGGCGGCTCCGGTACGCGCTTGTATCCCATTACCCGGGGCGTTTGCAAACAGCTTATTCCTGTTTATGACAAGCCCATGATTTATTACCCGCTTTCAGTACTCATGCTGGCGGGGATTCGCGAAATATGCATCATTTCCACGCCGGCGGATCTGCCAAACTTCCAAAATTTGTTTGGCGATGGAAGCCAGCTCGGCCTATCCATCAGCTATGTCCGGCAACCCAGCCCTGATGGATTGGCCCAGGCGTTTTTGCTGGCGCGTAATTTCATAGATGCGCGCCCCTGTTGCCTGATCCTGGGTGACAACCTTTTCTACGGTGATCAATTGCCGCGTCAATTGGCCGCGAACACGGGGCTTGAGCAGGGCGGCATCGTCTTCGCCTATAAGGTGAAAGATCCCAAACGCTACGGCGTGGTGGAGTTTGATGCACACAATCAGGTCATCAGCATCGAAGAAAAACCCCAAAAGCCCAAATCGCGCTATGCGGTGACAGGATTATATTTCTATGATGGCCGGGTCAGCGATATGGCGGCGACCTTGCGTCCCTCGGCGCGCGGTGAGCTGGAAATTACCGATCTCAACAACCTATATCTGCGCGAGGGCAGACTGGAAGTACGCTTTCTCAGCCGCGGCGTAGCTTGGTTGGATACTGGAACTTTCGACTCGCTGCATCAGGCGTCCGCCTTTGTGCGCGCCGTACAGGACAGGCAAGGGCTCAAAATAGCCTGCCCTGAAGAAATAGCCCACAGCTTGGGGTATATCGATTCCGCCCAACTCGAAGCCTTGGCCGCGCCCATGCTGAAAAACGAGTACGGCATGTACCTGATGGACATCCTGGAGGGTTCGCACCATTAAGCGGTTTCATTTTGAGTTTGCCTCCAGGTCTGTCCCGAGCAGGGCATCAGCAAAATCTTCGCCATGGAAGGGACGGAGGTCTTCAAGCTTCTCGCCGAGTCCGACGTAGGTGATAGGCAGGCTGAAATTCATGGCCACAGCAATGGCGGTGCCGCCTTTGGCAGTGCCGTCGAGTTTACTGAGGATGATTTCATCCACTCCTGCGGCTTCTTTAAAAAGTTTGGTTTGCGAAAGAGCATTTTGACCGTTGGTGGCATCAATGACCAGGATACTGCGATGCGGCGCTCCGGGGTGTTTTTTGGCAAGTACCCTACGTATTTTCGCCAGTTCTTCCATCAGATTGACCTTGGTTTGCAGGCGTCCGGCTGTATCAACAAAGAGTATATCAATGTTATCGGCCAAAGCCTTGTCCATGGCTTCGAAAGCCACGGCCGCCGGATCCGCGCCTTGGTCTTTGGCGTAAAAATCCGCCCCCACCCGCTGTGCCCAGACGCCAAGCTGCTCTACAGCGGCCGCTCGGAAGGTGTCCGCTGCGGCAATGAGCACTCGCTTCCCTTGCATACGTGCCCGGTGTGCCAATTTTGCAATGGTGGTGGTTTTACCTACGCCGTTGACGCCAATCATTAATACGACTTCCGGCGGGTTTACTGCCGCAATGCGCCGTTGGACCCGGAAAATGTCTCCAAGTTCCGCGCGCAGCAAAGGG
>WRKB01000089.1 GCA_009778295.1 Betaproteobacteria bacterium
CCCCCTTTTTCCCCTTGTAGAGCGGCAGGTATTCGTACATGGGCCTGTCGGCGACCACTACCCCGGCGGCGTGCGTGGAAGCGTGGCGCACAAGCCCTTCGAGCCGTTTGGAAATGTCCAGCAGATGGCGCACCCGGGGCTCGCCTTCATACAGTTCCGCAAGGGCCGGTTCCGCATCCAGCGCCTTGGAAAGGGTTATTTTCAGGTCTTCCGGCACGAGCTTGGCTATCTTGTCCGTCTCGGCGAAAGAAAAACCCAGCGCGCGGCCAACGTCGCGCACCACGGCCCTGGCCTTCAACTTCCCGAAGGTCGTGATTTGGGCGACGGCATCTTCGCCGTATTTTTCGCTGACGTAGCGTATCACTTCGGGTCTGCGGCGTTCGCAAAAATCCACGTCGATATCGGGAAGGGAGACGCGCTCCCTGTTCAGAAAACGTTCAAAAAGCAGCTTGTAGGGAAGGGGGTCGAGGTTGGTGATGCGCAAGGCCCAGGCTACCAGGGAACCCGCCGCGGAGCCGCGCCCGGGCCCGACGGGAATGCCGTTGTTCTTGGCCCAGTTGATGAAATCCTGCACGATAAGAAAATAATCCGCGAATTGCATTTCGGAGATGACCTGAAGTTCCAGGTCCATGCGCCCGCGGTACAGCTCCCGGTCGACGGCGTCCCCGTCCGGGTGCTGTTCCAGGCGTTTTTCCAGTCCTGCCAGGGCCAGACGGCGGAATTCCTCTTCCGGCGTCACGCCGTCCGGCAGGGCGTACACGGGAAAAATGTGCCTGCCGAAGGACAGTTCCAAGGCGCACTGTTCCGCGATGCGCGCCGTGTTGGCAACAGCCTCGGGCACATCGGCGAAGGCGCGCTCCATTTCTTCGCTGCTCTTGTAATACAGTTCCCTGGTCTCAAAGCGCATGCGCCTTGCGTCGTCCACTTTGGCCTGGGTCTGGATGCACAGCAGGATGTCGTGCGCTTCCACATCGTCGGCGTCCAGGTAATGGCAGTCGTTGGTCGCCACCAGGGGCAGGCCGGCGCGCTGCGCCACTTCCCTCAGTCCGGCATTGACGCTTTCCTGCTCTTTCAGGCCGTTGGACTGGAGTTCCAGATAAAAGCGGCCCGGATAGATCGCGCTGTATTCCCCGGCGAGGCGGAGCCCCTCCTCCATGTCCCCGTGCAGGAGGGCGCGGGGAATTTCCCCGGCCAGGCAGGCTGAAAGGGCGATGATGCCTTCGGAATGCTTTCGCAAAAGCTCCTTGTCCACGCGGGGCCGGTAATGAAAGCCTTCCAAAAAGCCCAGCGTGACCAGCCTGAGCAGGTTCCGGTACCCCGCCCCGTTCTGCGCGAGCAGCACCAGATGATGCCGCCGCCGCGCCCTGTCCGATTCCTTGTCCGCATGATCATGGCACACGTAGACCTCGCAGCCGATGATGGGCTTGAGGCCGAAGTCCCTGCACGTCTGATAGAAATAGGCGGCGCCGTACATATTGCCGTGATCGGTGACGGCGGCCGCGGGCATGCCGAAGTCCTTGGCGCGGGCGCACAGCTCCCTGACGCGGATGGCGCCGTCCAGCAGGCTGTATTCCGTGTGGCAATGCAAGTGGACGAATTCGGACATGGGGGGACTCCGGGACAACGTATTCCAGATGCCTGTCTACCAGAAAGACGGCCCCTCCTCAAGGGCGGGGAGTGCCCCGAAGATTGCGGGCCCGGCGAAGCGCCGCCCCTGCCCGCCGAACGGGAAACACATGGTTAAGCCACAGTTCCCTATCTTGCCGGAAGCGCAAAAAACTTTAGAAGTTCTGTGGATTTTGACTTCTTTCCCCCCTGCCGCTTGATGAAGCCAAAGAAACATACGGGTTGACTTGATGCCCAAATGGGCTACATATTAGATAGACAAGGAGCAGTTCCATGCCTGCCACTGAATATGTCCGCGCCAGGATTGACCCGGCGATAAAAAACGAAGCCGCCAATGTGCTTGCCGCTTTGGGACTGACGGTTTCTGATGCCTGCCGCATGATGCTGACCAAGATTGCTATGGAAAAACGCCTGCCTTTCGGCACGGAGGAACCCAACGAGGCTTCTTTGGCAGCAATCAGGGAAATGGATGAAGGCAAGGGAGTGCGCTTCAATTCCGCTGAAGCCCTGTTTAAGGACTTGAGGATATAATGCGTCATCCTGTCCGTTCCAGCCAGTTCAAACGGGATGTGAAAAAAGCTGAAAAACGCGGCAAACAGATGAGCAAGCTGCGAACGTTGATCCTTCTGCTGATTCAGGAGCAGCCATTGCCGCAGGCATACTTGGAGCACCCGCTGAAAGGCGCCTGGCGTGGACACCGTGGAGCGCACATTGAACCGGACTGGATTTTGGCTTACCGGATTGACGGTAATGATTTGCACCTGACCCGTACCGGCACACACGCGGATCTGTATGCTCTCTGAGCCGGGGGACCTTTGACGCCTTGTGTAAGATATATGGTTCATCCGGATCACGCGTACTTTGACAAAAAAAGGGGGGCATCCGGCAAGCGGGCTCTCCGCGAAGGCTGAGAAGCCTGTGCGAAACATTCGCAAAAGTTTGCGATCTCCGGCGATTCCCGCGAAGGCGGGAATCGCTGTTTTTATGGCCATAGTCCCCGAAGCGCACGCTTCACGGCATGAAAGCGGCTCTCATGATAAATCGTATATAGCTTGCTAAAAATCTTCAATAAATACAAATTGATGTTCCTGTGTATTTTTTGATTTATCTATATCACAGACCATTGCCTTCCGTCCGCAGCGGTGCTAGAGCTGCACAGGGACGGCGCGCATGCGGGACATATCTTCACACCGGCGTTTTTTTACGGCGTTTTTCGAGGCCTTTCTGGCGCGCGAACAGGAGGATACAAGCCCGTTACAGCTCAAATACGAGCACAGCATGCGGGTTTTTGAACACGCCCAGCGGCTGGCGGACAGCGGGGAATTCGCCGCCGAGGCGGAACGCCTGCCCCTGCCCCCACCCCTGCTGGAACGGGCGGCGCTGCTCGCGGCCCTGTACCACGATGTGGCGCGTTTTCCACAATTTTACCGCTGGCGGACCTTCCGCGACAAAAACTCGGTCGATCACGGGCGCTTCGGAGTCAAAATCCTGAAATCCGAAGCGGCGCTCAAGGACGAAGGCCCGGAACTGCGCCGCCTGGTGTACAGCGCGCTTGTCCTGCACAACCGCTATCGCCTGCCCGAAAAACTTCCGCCGGAAATACGCCTGATAGCCGATACGGTGCGCGATGCCGACAAGCTGGACATTTGCCGGGTATTTGCCGAACACCTCGCTTCCGGCGGGCCGCGCTCCTCCACGGTACTCCTCTCG
>WRKB01000090.1 GCA_009778295.1 Betaproteobacteria bacterium
TAGGAATGCTCCATGTTGACCGGCTGGAAAAATGCGTTCTTCTATGATTCCTTCCCTTGGAAGGATGAGAATTCATTTTCCGATATCGTCGTCATCGATAATCTCGGGGCTCTCAAGCTTTTTCTTGATTCCGTACATATCAAGTTCTGTCTGCTTAAACCCTATTTTGAAAACGGCGAGGCATACCCTCTGGTGGAGGCGCGGGAGCTTTTGCCCTCCTTTGACTCCGACGCTTGGGAATATAAGGAATTGCCGGGTTTTTCCCTGGTAGCTTTCGCCCGGCCTTTATCTTATTTTTCTGAGATATTCCAATATGATATTTTATATCCGGCTCAAGACGGCACCTTGGCGGTAGGAGACTCATGCCCTCTGGAAAAGCATGTCATTACAGGTAATGTCAACACAGTAACCGCTCGTCTGCCTAAAATTTTTCAGGATGAGTTCCGCCAGCGTTTCGAAGCTCTGGATGCGTCGGTTCTGGACTATTATCCGCTGCTGTTGCCGTATCTGCTTGAGATGGACAGGGCACACGTCATAGCGTTTGACTTGACGAACCATTTCCATCTTGCCGGAATCAACGCTTCTTTCCCGTGCGATATTGATGGGGAGTTGAAGCGCTACGGCATGCGTATCGGCAAGTTCATTCCGGGAGATAATGACTCTTACGAACGGAACAGAATGTTCGTGTATCAGCATCTTATGGAATTATATGGTTTTCCCGTGGTATCAGAGCGCCGGACCGCAAGTGCGCTTTTTGCTCGCAAGCTGCACAGAATGGGGGAACATTTCTTGCTGCGTGTGATGGGGCAGTCCGACCGCACCATCACTACCTATACATATCAGGGTGGCAGCAGTCATTTCCCTTTAGTTGAAAAGATTGCGTTGTGCCGCGTGGATGAGGACCTTGAAGATGCGATCGAAGCCATTGGCGAGGGGGGGTTCTTTGTTGACCAGACCAGACGGGTTGTCATTATTCGCATCACCTACCAGCAGCACCGCTTCAATCCCCATAATCTACGCCAAGAACGCGCGCTTTCCGTCGTCAGGCAGGAGATCATTCATCCCTTGAACGGCACGGTGTTGAGTGATATAAATATTGTGAAAGATTCGACAAACATGTTTCTGCGTTTTAACGATATCGTGCGGGGCGAATACAAGGGTAAAACCGTATATAAACGCACGGAGCTTGTGGAAAATACCGACAGTGACGACAACCGTCTGAAGTTCCTGTATTCCTGGCTCTCGAAGCACCAGCGCCGCATTACCGGATATAGCGACGAGTTCTTCGCCAAGCTTTCAACAGTACTTTCGGAGTATCTGCTTTCGCCGGAACGCGACGAGCGTTTTGAGCAACTGAAGGAATTGCGACAGGAGGTGCTTGCGCGTTTTAACTATATACAACAGGCCCGGAAAATCCGGCTTCTTGAGGAACTCCGGCACCGCCAATTGCGTGGCGCCCGTATCGGCTACCTACGCATGCTGGAAGAAAGCGTGGCCCTTCTTCAAGAGTTACGCTTTGAAATTGTTAATTACTTTTCGCAACTTGTAGACACAGCCATTTTACATTGCGAAGCCATGCTCAATGACCGCTATTTGGTAAAAACATATATCGAATGCCCTGATGAAAGGCTTAGCAAAGCCGGTCTTGCCGTACGCAAAAAATACGGCCAGCTTGTGCTTTTATTGGATGAATTTAAAGCGATACGAAAAACTCGCCAAGCAGTCTGAGTGCTGCCGTCAGGTGCCGCGCATGTTTTTTTATCTCCCCCCGGAACAATGGAATCCGCCTTATTGCATTGAAGGCCAGGAAGCATGGCATATCACAAAAGCGTTACGCATGGGCGCCGGCACCGAGTTGCGACTGCTTGACGGCGCTGGCCGCGAGGGTTTGTTTCGCATTGTGGGTGTTTGCAAAGAACGTGTAGAACTCGTAGTGCTTTCCGAAATGCGACATCCCGTGCCCGTGCGCCGGGCCATCCTTGCTGTCGCCTGGAGCAAGAGTGCCCGGCGGGGGTTCTTTTGGGAAAAGGCCGTGGAACTCGGAGCGGCTGAAATTTGGTGTTGGCAGGCGCAGCGCAGCCAAGGCCGCATGCCGGACGATGTGCGTAAAAATTGGCAAGGACAGTTGATAGCCGGATTGAAACAATGCGGCAATCCATACCTTCCTTTGGTACGGGTTTTTGTCGGGGGCGTGCGTGAACTTGCGGTCCATGATCCGGAAACTTTCCGCATTCTGCTGCGCGAACCTGGTGAGCGCTGCCCTATGCTCAGTCTCGGTCAGCTTGGCCGGGCGGGCGATACTGTCTATGCCATTGGCCCAGAGGGGGGCTTTGTTCCTCAGGAGATAACAGTGCTGATCGAAGCGGGGTATACACCGGCAAGCCTTGGCGATCGCCCTCTACGTTGGGAAACTGCCGCGCTTATGTGCTTGAGCCTGCACCAGTTTTGTTCTGCATCCGGGGCGACTGTTTCCGGCAATAGTGAGGTATCCTATGACTGTTGCAAAACCTTTGCCTGAAAGATTGCGCCCGGAAGAACTGGCCGCTTTTGTCGGGCAGGGGCATCTGGAAGATCGCCTCAAGGCATTGATGGAAGCCCCACGTTTACCAAGCTTGCTGTTTTTTGGCCCCCCCGGCTGTGGTAAATCTACGTTGGCCTTGCTATTGGCGAAGAGCAGAACGAGTGCGTTTTTGCGTCTTTCTGCACCGGAGGCGGGTTTGCAGCATTTACGCCGCCAATTGACGGGAGTGGAAATTTTGATTTTGGATGAGTTGCACCGCTTTTCCAAGGCGCAGCAGGATTTCTTTCTACCGTTAGTGGAATCTGGAGATTTGACGCTGCTTGCCACGACGACGGAAAATCCCTCGTTCAGCGTTACAAAACAATTGCTTTCACGGGTGCATGTGCTACGTCTGCGCGGGCTGGGGCTGACTGAGTTACAGGAACTGGCGCGGCGCGGCGCGGCAGAGCAGGGTATGACCATGACCGGGGAACTGGCGGAGTTACTGGCCGGGGTGGCGCACGGGGATGCGCGGACCATGCTCAACCTTGTGGAATACGTGGCCAGCTTGCCAGAAGATGTCCGTAGCGTAGAGCGGGTCAGAGCCAGTCTGCCGGAAATCCTCACCCGCCACGACAAGGCAGGTGACAGCCATTATGAGCTTGCTTCGGCGCTCATCAAATCGATCCGGGGGAGCGATCCGGACGCGGCGTTGTATTATTTGGCCTGCCTGCTGGAGGGGGGGGAGGATCCGCGTTTCGTCTGTCGTCGTTTGGTTCTTTCGGCGTCTGAGGATGTGGGGCTTGCGGACCCGCAGGCTCTGACTCTGGCGGTTTCGTG
>WRKB01000091.1 GCA_009778295.1 Betaproteobacteria bacterium
AAGGAATGCGTTTCCAAAGCTTCCAAGACGCCATATACGCCCTTTGTCGTATACGGCCAGAGCGGCGCTGGAAAATCCCACCTGCTCGGCGCCATAGCCAATGCCTTGCGTTGCAATGGAAAAGACTTATATTTTGGAGGTATTGCCTATCTTGAACGCATAACCGCCGCGCCCGGACGACATGCTTTGATACCCGAGCAGTATGTCTTCATGGATGACGCCCAACGAATCCTGGCCTGCCATGATACCCAGGATGCTCTGGCCGCGCTGATAGATATGTTTCAAGCTTCGGGCAAACTTCTGGCCCTTTCCTTTGACGCACACCCCGCGCAATATGCCGGATTGGGCCAAAAACTGCGTTCACGCCTGGTCAGCGGCCTGGTAATGGAAATCAAGCGCCCGGATATGGATATCCGCAGGCAATACGTACAACGCAAAAACACGGCGCATAATCTTGGTCTGAGCAAAGAACAGATATTGGCCCTTTCCCACCGGTATCAGGATATCCGGAGCATTGACGGCGCCCTGGCCAGACTTGTCGCCTATCGCGATCTTGTGCCCGAGCAAGGTACGGATGCCGCGCCTCCCGATATTTCCTCCATTTTGGACCGGGGAGGCGAACATAGCTTTTTAATGCCTGTCTCGATTATCCTGACCGTGGCCAGAGAATTTTCCCTGCCGCCGGAAGAACTGACCGGAAAAAACAAGGATAAAACCGTTTCCCTGGCCCGGCATATTGCCATTCTTCTTTGCCGCGAACTGCTCGGCCTGTCCCTCATCCAAACCGGGCGCATTTTTGCGGGCAGGGATCACTCATCTGTCCTGTATTCTATAAAAAAAGTTAAACAATTACAGGAAAGTGACAAAGTTATGAACAAACGGGTGGAAGACCTGCGCAAACTGTGCCTTACCAAGCACTAAACCTTTGCCCCGGTTCCTAAGTGCAAAAAAGGAACAGGAAAACGTTCCCTGTTTGTTCAGAAAAAAATAAATAAAATAAACAGGTAATCAAAGTTATACACAAAAAAACAGCCCCTACTACTCTAATAAGGAGAATAGTATGCATCTTAGAGTATACAAAGAAGAAGTCATCGAAGGCTTGCAACGGGCAGCGAATATCATTCCGCAGCGGACAGGGGCGGCCTATTTGCGTTCCATCTGGCTCAAGGCGGAACATAACCGGCTTGAAATTCTGTCCACGGATTCCAATATAGAGTTCAGAGGTTCCTACACGGCCGAAGTTTCAGAACCGGGCCTTGTGGGTGTGCAGGGACGATCCTTTGTGGAATTGCTGCGCAGGCTTCCCGCCGGGCAGATCAATTTACGGGTGGATGATGCCGCGCCGGTACTGCATATTGAGCAGGGACGCCGCAAATACAAGCTGCCGGTCAATGATGCCACCTGGTTCCAGAAATTTTCCGATTTTCCCGAACAGGGCGCGGTTATGTGGTCCGGGGATTTCTTTCAGGAATTGATTGATCGCATTATCTACTGCATTGGTGATGAGGGCGCTGACGCCCTGGCTTGTTTGTTCATGAAGCCGGGAGAAAACGGGCGCATCGAGGCCGCGGGCATGAACGGGCATCAGTTCGCCATGATCCGTTTTACCAATGACGATCTGCATTCCCTGCTGCCTGCGGAAGGCATTCTGGTGCAGAAAAAATACCTGAATGAATTGAAAAAGTGGCTGGGCACGGATGAAATCAACGTAAACATCAGCAATAAACGTCTGTTCGTGCGCACGGAGAACAGGGCGGAATCCATGAGCTTGCCGCTTTCGTCCTATCAGTATCCGGACTACACGGTATTTTTGTCCCGGTTGAACACGGACACTTCTACCTTGAAACTGAACCGGGCTGAAGCCCAGGACGCGCTCCTGCGCATCGCTATTTTTAACACGGACAGCAACCGTTGTACCTATTTTGATTTGTCTGCTAAAGAAGCCGTGCTTTCGGCTACCGGACAGGATCTTGGTTCCGCATCCGAAAGTCTGGATGTGGAATACAGTGGAACCATAGAAAAGATTGCTTTTCCCACAAGCAACCTGCTGACAATCATGGAACATTACGCCTCGGCCGAACTGTCCCTTACCCTTACGGGAGCCGAAGGCCCTTGCGGCATTTCCGGTTCGGACGACGCGGATTACCTGGTAATCATTATGCCCATGAAAATTTTGGATGACGTTAACTTCAGCGAGGAACAGGTCTAATGGCTGAAACAGCTCCGGTACAGGGGGCGTATAACGCTTCGAGCATTACCATTCTTGAGGGTCTTGCGGCAGTGCGCAAGCGCCCGGCCATGTATATTGGCAGCACGGACGCGCGCGGTCTGCATCACCTCGTGTATGAAGTTGTGGACAACTCCATTGACGAGGCCATGGCAGGCTATTGCACCAAAATAACCGTGCGTTTGCACGTTGACGGGTCCTGCTCGGTTTCCGACAACGGGCGCGGCATTCCCGTGGACATTCATCCCAAAGAGGGCGTGCCCGCGGTGCAGGTGGTCATGACCAAGCTACACGCGGGTGGCAAGTTCGACAGCAACTCCTACAAGGTATCCGGCGGTCTGCATGGGGTCGGCGTATCCTGTGTGAACGCGCTGTCCGAAGCCCTGGAAGTTACTATCAAGCGCGGCGGTTACCGCTATGCGCAAAAGTATTCTCGCGGCGTTCCGTTGGAAGAGCTGCGCACGTTGGGAGAAGCGGAAAGCCACGGCACCACCGTGCGTTTTACCCCGGATGACGAGATCTTCGAGACCACGGAATTTCTCTATGAAATTCTGCGTAAGAGACTGGAAGAACTGGCCTATCTGAATAAAGGGCTGGAAATCGAGTTCATTGACGAGCGCACGGATGAAAAGGAAACCTTCCGCTTTGACGGCGGCATTGAGCAGTTTGTCAAGGATCTGAACGAAGGCGAAGCCACGGTGCACAGCATTATTTACGGCTATGGGGAAGCCCAGAATATAGTGGCTGAATTCGCCCTGCAATATAACGCCGGGTATAAGGAAAATACGCTTACCTTTGCCAACAACATCCGTACCAAGGAAGGCGGCACCCATCTGGCCGGGTTCAAGACGGCCCTGACACGGGCCATCAATACCTATCTCAAAAATTCGGAATTGAATAAAAAGTACAAGGGGATGAGTCTTTCGGGCGATGATGTGCGCGAAGGCCTGACCGCCATTGTCTCGGTCAAGCTGCCTGATCCCCAGTTCGAGGGTCAGACCAAGACCAAGCTGGGCAACAGCGAAGTGGCCGGTATTGTCGGCGGCATCGTGTATGACAAGCTGAACATATTCTTTGAGGAAAATCCCAAAGATATCAAGCTGATCATTGAAAAAGCCGTTGATGCGGCCAGAGCCCGTGATGCG
>WRKB01000092.1 GCA_009778295.1 Betaproteobacteria bacterium
TCATAGAAAAGGGGCGCGAGCCTGTATATCTGCTTGAAAACGAAGACAGGGCGGCGTCGTAAAGCCCGTGCCGCCGAAGGACGAAGCCATGGCTCCCGAAATTACCATCCGTATCGGGCGCAATTCCCATGAACTGCCTTTGATGCCCCTGCGGGAAGTAGTCATGTTCCCGCATGCCATCATGCCCCTGTTTGTGGGCCGGGAAGCATCGATCAAGGCTATCGAGGCCGGCCTCGGCGAATACGGCAAGAAGGTTTTTCTTGTCACCCAGCGCGAAGCCGAAATGGAAAAGCCCGATCCGCGCGATTTGTACAATGTGGGCGTGGTCAGCCGCATCCTCCAGGTGCTGCGCCTGCCGGACGGCACGATCAAAGTGCTGTTCGAGGGATTGCAGCGGGCCAGGTGGGAAGGAGTGGACGCTCACGAGCCTTTCGGAAGCGGCCTGTATCCCAGAGTCCTCGCTTATGAGCTGGGGGAGCCGCCGGCGGACGCCACCGCGCGCGAAGCCCTGATGCGCGCGACCGGCGAAGCCCTGGAAGAATACGCCAAGCTCAATAAAAAGCTGACCCAGGAAAATCTGCTGGCCATCACGGCCTTGCAGACGCCGGGGCAGGTGGCGGATGCCATCATGCCCCATATCAAGCTGGAGTATCAGAAAAAACAGGAAGTGCTCGAAATCCTGGATCAGGCCGAACGGTTGGAAAAAGTATATGAATTGCTGCAAGGCGAAATGACGGTGGCCGGCCTGGAAAAGCGCATCAAGGGCCGGGTCAAGTCGCAGATGGAGCGTAACCAGCGTGAATATTACCTGAACGAGCAGATGAAGGCCATCAACAAGGAAATGGGCCGCGAAGACGACCCCCAGGCCGAGCTGCTTGAAATTGAAACGCGCGTCAAAGAAAAGAACATGCCGGAAGAGGCCCGTGAACGCGCGTTGCGCGAAACGAAAAAACTGCGCGCCATGCCGCCTTCATCCGCAGAATATACGGTGGTGCGCAACTATGTGGAATGGATTCTCGATTTGCCCTGGAACGACCTGAAGCAGGTCGATATCAACATCGCCAGGGCGCGGGGAATTCTGGACGGCGACCATTACGGCCTGGAAAAACCCAAGGAACGCATTCTGGAATTCCTTGCCGTGCAAAAACTTTCCGACGGCCTGCGCGGCCCTATTCTGTGTTTTGTCGGGCCGCCCGGCGTCGGCAAAACTTCGCTCGCCAAATCCGTGGCCCGGGCCACCGGGCGCGACTACGTGCGCCTGTCCCTCGGCGGCGTGCGCGACGAGGCCGAAATCCGCGGACACCGGCGCACCTATGTGGGCGCGCTGCCGGGCAAGATCATCCAGTCCTTGCGCCGGGCCAAGTCGAACAACCCGCTTTTCTGCCTGGATGAAGTGGATAAAATGAACGCGGATTTCCGGGGCGATCCTTCTTCCGCGCTGTTGGAAGTGCTGGACCCGGAACAGAATTGCTGCTTCATGGATCACTACCTGGACCTGGACTACGACCTGTCCAAGGTCTTTTTTATCACCACGGCCAACTCGCTGCACACCATTCCGCCGCCGCTCAAGGACCGCATGGAAATTATCGAGCTTTCCAGTTACCTGGAAAACGAAAAGATGCGGATCGGCCAGAATTTTCTCATCCCCAAACAGATGGGCATGCACGGGCTGAAAGCTGAAAATTTGAAGATTTCCGAAAACGCCTTGATGGACATCATCCGCTATTACACGCGTGAAGCCGGGGTACGGAACCTCGAGCGCGAAATAGCCTCCCTGTGCCGCAAGGCCGCAATCGCCCTGGTTGAGGAAGACAACCTGGAAAAAACCGTCCAGGTGACGCGCTCCAAACTGAACGGCATGCTGGGCGTGAAGAAATACCGCTACGACGAGCGGGAAAAAGAAGCCCAGACCGGGGTATGCGCCGGCCTGGCCTATACGCAGACCGGCGGCGATATCCTGGTGGTTGAGACCGCGCTCATGCCCGGAACGGGCAAGGTGGTCACCACCGGCCAGCTTGGCGACGTGATGAAGGAGTCCGCCCAGGCCGCATTCTCGTATGTGCGCTCCCGGGCTGATCTTTTCGGGCTTAAGGCCGATTTCCATCAGGAAGTGGACGTGCACGTGCATGTGCCGGCGGGCGCCACGCCCAAGGACGGTCCGTCGGCGGGCATTACCATGGCCACATCCATTGCCTCGGCGCTGCTGGGCATTCCCGTGCGCCACGACATAGCCATGACAGGCGAAATCACCCTGCGCGGCAGGGTGCTGCCCATCGGCGGCCTGCGTGAAAAACTCCTGGCAGCCCGGCGCAGCCTGATCTCCGCGGTGATCATGCCGAAAGACAACGCGAAGGACCTCAAGGAAGTGCCGGGTGAAATCCTCAAAGACCTGGATATCGTCTTTGTGGAACACATGGACGAGGTCCTGCCGCTGGCCCTGAAAGGCTCGGGCGATGAAATATTCAGCGGCCGCGCCGACAACGCGCCTTTCTCCAAAAAGCTGCGGCGCGACGTGGCGGAGTGCGCGCATCCCGAGGCGCCGGCGCAATAACGGACAGCACCCCGCTGCATAATTATCAATACACTATAATTATTATAAAAGTTGTATGCCGCCCGCACACCGTCATGTTCACAGTGGGCAAGCTGGCGCTCTACTCAGTCCCGGTTGCAGCCTTTTTCGTTGAGTAGGGTGTGACAACTCTCAGGGGTGTGACGCCAATGCCGGCTTTACGGTCAAAGGAATACCAAGCGCTTTGGTGATTTTCATTATGGTGTCAAAACGCGGTTTTGCGCCGGGAGAGAGTGTTTTATAAAGGCTTTCCCTGCCAAGTCCGGTATCTTTGGCAAGCTGGGCTATCCCCCGTGCCTTTGCCACATCGGCAAGCGCAACCAGAGTTTGCTGCTGGACGATAACAGATTTTACGATACCCAAGTTGGCGCCCTCGCCTGACGGCGAATTGCAGCATTGTTGTGTTGGTATAAATTGCGCTTGCGCCTACGTGGCGGGCGTCTGCTCTCGCAGACGCCAGGGCAATTTCAAAATGTGAAATTGCCCTAAACATTCGCGCCAAGTGCCATCTAACAGGTTGACCTTGTAGGAAATTCGCTTTCGTGGGATACAAAGCCAAGGGAGGCTCGGAGAGGCTACGTCTTTTCTAAGTATGCAGCAGCCCGCTGCATAATCATCAATACACCATAATTATTATGAAAAATGATAACCTGATGAACTTGCCTCAAGGTTATGACACCCTTCTGGCCACGTTAAAAAATCGTGTCCATCAAGCCCGCATGTCTGCCGCCTTGGCCGCTAATACGGAGTTAATCAAGTTATATTTGGACATAGGCGAAGAAATTTTAGCCCGCCAAGCTGTTGAAGGATGG
>WRKB01000093.1 GCA_009778295.1 Betaproteobacteria bacterium
GGCAGGGGGGGCGGCTTTACGGGGTTTTCTTCTTTTGTTTTTCTGCCTTATAGGCAAAATAAACGCCAACAGCCCCCAAACCTATTACGGTCAGAATAACCATAACCTCCGCAATGGCATCTAAAATTTTAGCGATATCCATAGCTTTTGATAAAAGTTTTTTGAATTGTTGTCCAGCGCGGCGCCGGGGCGGCGGAGGCCGCGCCGCGTATGCTGCTCACAGGAGAAGGGCTTTGGGCGCCGGTATCCGCCGTGCTTGACGCGCTTCTGCTCTGCCGCGTATTGGAATGGGAGCGGATTCCCCTTGAAAATGGGGAAGGTAAGGTCTGCATGACGTTGGAAGAAAAAGCGTTCTAGGGGAGGGGAAGGCCATGATGAAGAAAATTTCCGTGTTTGACGAGGGCAAGTTCAGTGACAACAAGTTCCACAGCTTTCTTGTGCACGACTCCGAGCACTTCAAGATGATCAATTTTACCTTCAAGGCCGGGCAGTCCCTGCCTGTCCATTCTCACGATATCGCCGGACAGCTTTCCATCGTGGTGCTTTCGGGCGAGGGCGAGTTTCTCTCCAAGGACGATGCCATTGCGGCCAGGGCGGGCGACGTTCTCATCTCGGATATTGCAGAGCCTCACGGGGTACGCGCTACAACTGACATGCGGGTGCTGGTGACTATAGCTCCGCCGATTTGAGGCAACAGTGCCGGTGTCCGGGGCGCTTCACATACGCAATGCTGCAACATAACCTAAACACACCGAAAAACTCTGCAGCCCGATGGAGTGGGAGTATGCTCTGACTCTTTAAGTTCAAAAGGCCGCTTGACGGCTTCGTGTTTGCCGCCGCAGTGCTGGCGTTGTCCATTTTGGTTGTGTGGCTGTCTGGCAGGCTGCTGGGATGGCAGTTGGGTGCGGCAGGGATGCTCCTGGTGTTTTTCGGCTTCGCTGCGCTCGGACGGATTCTGCTTGCTTTTTGGCGTTATCCCGGACGCTGCAGCAGCGACAGTGCTTGAATTCCTCAAGATAACACAGGTTTGAAAGCCGGGGCACGGCAACTTTGCCATGCCCCCTGTGAGCCATGCCGGGGCATGGCTCCCGCGTTCAGGGTTCTGCATCCTCAGCCGCGGCAGGGTAAAGGAGATGGATGATGGCGTATACGGAAACGACATCGACCAGTTGGTTCGATCGGCTTGGGGCGTCATTCCGCGGCATAGGCCTCGGCATCATCCTGATTATCGCCGGTACTGTTTTGCTGTGGTGGAATGAAGGAAGTTTCGTGGCGACCGGGGATGCCCTGAATGAAGCGAGCGCTGTGACGCAGGAACTGGGAGACATCAGCAAGCTGGACAATGCAAAAAACGGCATGCTTGTCCATGCCGTCGGACCGGTTGCAACCAAGGATATGCTGAGCGACCCTGACTTCGGGGTATCAATCAACGCCATACGCCTGGAACGCACGGTGGAGTTTTACCAATGGGTGGAGCAATCCAGGTCGGAAAAGAGGAAAAAACTCGGGGGCGGCGAAGAGACCGTGACCACGTATAGCTATGTGGCGAAATGGACAGACCGTCCGGTAGATTCGTCCGCATTCAAAGACCCCGCGGCGCGCGCGGGCAACAGGAATTTCATTCTCGCCAATATGGAAAATTTCAAGGTCCAGGCCGCCAACGTCACCTTCGGCGCGTATCGCCTGCCGGAGTTTCTGATGAATTCCATAAGCGGCGCCACCTCCTTGAATGTGAACTTGTCCGGAGCGACCACGGCAAAGTTGAACAGGGAATTGGCCCTTGCCGCGCAAAAGGCCGGGGGTGACGCGCGCCATGTCCCGCAAGGCGCCGTTGATAACGAGCGGATGCAGCAGACTGAGGGGCAGGATGCCAGACAGCCCGAAGCCGACGCGGGAGCGCAAAGGGTTCATGTCAGCGGCGGCGCCGTGTTCCTGGGTTCTTCTCCCGGCACTCCCCAGATTGGCGACGTGCGCGTAAGCTTCAAGGCAACCCCCCCGGGCACGGTGAGCCTTCTCGCCAAGCTCAACGGCAACACCTTCGAGGCCTATCGGGCCAGCAACGGCAAAACTGTCAGCGAACTTGCCATGGGCACGCACAGCCTGGAGAACATGTACGGGGACGCGCGCTCCTCCAACGCCACAATGACCTGGATTTTGCGTGCGGCGGGCGCCTTGCTCATCATTATCGGGCTGAAACTGATCCTTGCCCCCCTGGCTGTGCTGGCTGACGTTATTCCCCTTTTGGGCAGCATAGTGGGCGCGGGCGCGGGCCTTGTCTGCATCTTGCTGGGGCTGGCCTGGTCGCTTGTCATCGTTGCCATAGCCTGGCTGCGCTTCCGTCCGCTTATCGGCGGCGGCCTGCTGGCGCTTGCCGCCGTTTTGCTGGTCTTGCTGCACGCCAGGGGACGCTCCCGCAAAGCGGCGACTTCTCCGGCGCCGGGAAGCGCGACAGAAAAATAAGCGTACATTGCGCAGCGCGCGGCTGCCGGCATCCCTGCCGGAAGCCGGCGTGAGAGGAGAATTGCATGCAAGAGTATGGCCGTTTGAAAAACAGTCGGGCCTGGCTGCGTTTTTTGGCGCTGGCGATAGTATTGACCCTTGCGGCGGCCTGTTCGCAGGTCCGGCCGGACAAGGCGCCGCATTTTTCCGATGCGGATTTCACACTGTCCGTGCTGCACACCAACGATACCCACTCTGCTTTCGGCGGCACCACTGATGCGGGCCTTATCTGCTATGCGGCGATGTGCGAAGGAGGCCGCGGCGGGTATGTCAGGCTGGATCAGGCTGTGCGGGCTGTCCGGAGAGATAGCCCCGACGCGCTCTTTCTGGACGCCGGCGACATTTTCCAGGGGACCCTGTTCTGGTTCCGGTACAAGGAACGCATGCCCATGGCCCTGGTGGACGCGATGGGCTATCAGGCGGTCATTCCCGGCAACCACGAGTTTGACGACGGCTGGCCGGCCTGGCTGCGCCTGGTGGACGCCTTGAAAACTCCCGTGCTGGCGGCGAACATTTCCTTTGATCCCCGCCCGGACTCCCCGGCGGCGGACAAGATCCACCCGTATATCATCCTTGAACGGAACGGCCGCAAGATCGGCATCGTCGGCCTTATTACCGAGGAAACCCCGGAAAAATCCAATCCCGGTCCCGGGATCAGCTTCGGCAGCGCCAAAAAGGCCCTGGAGGCCGCCGTAAAGGAACTGACGGCCCAAAACGTGCATATCATCATCGCCCTGACCCACCTTGGCCTGGAAAATGACCGGCTGCTCGCCAGGACGGTGGATGGCGTGGATATCATCGTGGGAGGGCACAGCCACAGTCTGCTCTCCAACCATGACAAAAAGGCTGAAGGGCCGTACCCCATAGTGGAAAAAACGCCGGA
>WRKB01000094.1 GCA_009778295.1 Betaproteobacteria bacterium
GTGTTGCCTTGCTTGCCTAGGGATCGTATATTTTTGCAGTTGCCGTTATCTCCTTTTAACGAGTACGGTTTCAAGTACTTTTTTGTAATTTCCAAGGAGCTTACATGCATGGGCTTTGCAAATGTTTCCAGCACGTTTACCCGTTATCGTGTTCTTGAACAGCCTACGGCCGAATTGTGGGCGCAAATTCCGGTCCTTTTGAAACGATACGCCTTTCGAGATATTGACGCACTTCCCGGCGAAGAACGATCCTTCGGTTGGACGTCCTTTGACGACATGTTGGACATAGGATGGGAAGCTGCGACTCCGGAAAAAGGCGCATACTTGGCTTTTGCCCTGCGCCTTGAAACTCGGCGTATTCCGCCTGCAGTGCTCAAAAAACACCTTATGCTGGCCCTACGTGAAGAAAAACGACGCAATGCCGAACAAAATAGACCACTGTTTATCAGTCGCGAACGTAAAAGAGAACTTAAGGAACAGGTGCAATTGCGTCTTATGCGACATTTCCTCCCAATACCGGCCATTTTTGATGTTATCTGGGCCACTGTTGCAGGTCTCGTCTATTTTGCCTCCACGCAAAGAAAAATACTGGATATCTTCGAGGAATACTTTGTAAAATGTTTTGATATTCCCTTGGAGCAACTGACGCCGTATGGCCTTGCCGCCATGAACCTGACCGAACACGAAATCAACCATCTCGACACTCTTGAACCCACGAGTTTTGCCTGAACACTTGGAGTCTGTATGTCTTCGACTTCTTTTGCCCAAAGCACAGATATGATTCTCGGCCAGGAATTCCTGACTTGGCTTTGGTATAAAAGTGATGCCCAGCCCGATACCTTTTATGATGCCTCAAACGCTCCGTTTCAAATAGCTATGGAACATCGCGTGGTTGTTCAAGGCGGTGAAGGCGACAAGCTGGAAACCGCGTCCGTTTCCGGTGCGCTTTCGCCACTGCGCGAAGCCCGCTTCGGCCTTGCCACAGGTAAAAAGGTTACCCGAGCCACTCTGCGTTTTGAACAGGACGGCTTGCGTTGGCAACTTTCACTCAAGGCCGAAGATTTTGCTATAGGGGGACTAAAGGGACCTAAAACGGAACAGAGCGATATTGATGACGATTCGGATGCTTTGCTGCTGGAGCGTATCGCTCTTATGGAGCATTGTATGGCGCTGTTGGATTCTCTCTATACCGCCTTTCTGCGCCTGCGCCTGCGCCCGCAATGGACGGATGAAGCACATCGGGTACATCTCTGGATGACCGAACAAGCTTGAAGATATCCCGCCTGCGGCATTTTTGTAGCCCTGCTGCTTTCCGAGCTGTTGCCTGTGGATGTGCTCCGATGAGGATGCTTCCGTAAATTCTGAACTCGATGGCACCTCCAGACAGCTTGGCACAGCGTTCGTTCTGTTTTTTTTCCGGGCACTGCACCGAGTATCTTGACCAAGACCCCTTGCACGGTTGGAATTGAATGCACAGGATTTCACAGCCGCATCGCCTTGAGCGTATAAAAAACACATTGCGCCTATATATGGCGCAGAACGCGCGCATCTCGAACTGCTGGCCCTCGTTGAGGCGCGGAGAAGCACGGCATTATATCGCAGTTGCAGCGCCTTTTGTACGCCCGTTCCCCACCTAAACCTGCTGCATGAGAATAGCCACTTTGCATGGTTCAACTATTTTATTATACTGGATGAACAGGCAAGTGAGCCGAGGATGAGCAATCCCGTTTCCCCCATGAAATCTTTTTTGTTGCGCGTGCTCAAAAAGCTCGTCTGGATGGCGTTTGTATTATGGGGAATCACGATCATCAGTTTTACCGTCATCCATCTTGCGCCCGGCTCACCTACGGATTTGGAAACCACGCTCAATCCTATGGTCGGCGAAGCTACGCGCAAGCAGCTTGAAGCCTTGTACGGCCTGGATAAACCTCTTCACGAGCAGTATGTTTACTGGCTTGGCCGCATGGTGCGCCTGGATTTCGGCAATTCCATGTCAGCAGATGCGCGCCCTGTCCTGGACAAAATTCTCGAACGCCTGCCGCTGACTGTGGGTATGAACCTGGCCTCGCTTGCCTTGACCCTGATCATTGCCATTCCTGTCGGTGTGTTGTCTGCCTGGAGGCAAGATTCCCTTTTCGACAGGACAGCCACGCTGTTTGTCTTCATGGGTTTTGCCATACCATCCTTTTGGCTGGCCCTCTTGCTCATGATGTTTTTCGGCATCGAATATCAATGGTTGCCTCTTTCGGGTTTGACTTCACTTGATTATCAACAGCTAAATGTTCCGGAGAAAATCTGGGATCTGGCCCGGCACCTGCTCATGCCACTAACAGTTTATACTGTGGGCAGTATTGCGGGCATGTCGCGATTTATGCGTTCTTCCATGCTGGAAGTATTGCGCCAGGACTATATACTGACCGCTATGGCCAAAGGTCTGCCCACGAGGACCGTTATATTCCGCCACGCCATGCGTAATGCCCTGCTCCCGCTTATCACCCTGCTCGGACTTTCCGTGCCGGGACTTATCGGCGGCAGTGTCATTATTGAATCCATCTTTGCATTGCCGGGACTGGGACAGCTTTTTTACGCAGCTGTCATGGCCAGGGATTACACGCTGATTATGGGCAACCTTGTGCTGGGGGCCGTGCTTACCCTGCTCGGCAATCTGCTCGCGGATTTTTGTTACGGGATTGCAGATCCGCGCATACGTTCCGGTGGGAAGGATGTATGAAGCTTGTATCTTGTCTCTGGAATTATCGGGCATTCTTAAAGCAACACTTCATGTTTATATTTGGGCTTGGTATTGTGTTAAGCATGTCGTTCGCGGCTTTGCTTGCCCCTTGTCTGGCTCCACATGATCCTACAAGTTTGCATCTGGATGCCCTGCTCATGCCGCCATGTATGCAGTTTCCACTGGGAACGGACGCGCTGGGCCGTGATGTCCTCTCCCGCTTGCTCTATGGTGCCAGAGTTTCGCTTTGGGTAGGTTTTGTGGCGGTGGGCATTGCGTTGTGTATCGGCATCAGTCTTGGGTTGATCGCCGGCTTTTTCGGTGGATTGGTTGACGAGCTTGTCATGCGGGCTGTCGATATCATGCTCTGTTTTCCTTCCTTCTTTCTTATTCTTGCAGTGATAGCCTTTTTAGAACCCAGTCTCGGAAATATCATGGTCGTCATTGGTCTGACCTCGTGGATGGGAGTCGCCCGCCTAGTGCGAGCTGAAACTCTGAGCCTCCGAAACAGGGAATTTGTCGATGCCGCGCGTCTGGCCGGAGTACGCGCTTTGCGTTTGATACTGCGCCACATCCTTCCCAATGCGCTGGCACCAGTACTGGTTTCCGCCACACTGGGAATTGCCGGGGCCATCCTGATTGAATCTGCTCTGAGCTTCCTTGGCCTGGG
>WRKB01000095.1 GCA_009778295.1 Betaproteobacteria bacterium
AATTATTAACGCGAATTGCCATTGAACATCATGAATACTTTCCTGTTGTGGATACATCCGTTGGTGCAGGCGGGCGCTGCCCTGATCGGCTTTTGGGCCATGTGGCAAGGGGGCAAACGCGTACAGATGCTGCTGGGCAAAAAAATCCTATTCCCGTGGAAACAGCACGTCAAACTCGGCACTTGGGGCCTATGCTTGTGGACTTTGGGCGCTTTGGCCTTTTACACCACACACACGGTCTTCGGATATGCCCATATCACCGGCCTTCACGCCTACCTGGCCTGGCCCATTGTGTGCCTTTCCCTGTTCGGGCTGGCGTCAGGCTACGCCATGGATCGCTATAAGAAGAAGCGAAAGTGGCTACCCATATTCCACGGGTTTTCCAACAGCATCCTGGTCTGCTTGGTCTTGCTGGAATGCTGGACAGGCCTCATACTCTGCCTTCAATGGTTATAGAGAGATTGCCATTAACATGTTTATTTCTCTCAAACAGATAGGTACTCCGTTCACATTTGCAGGATATGATACGAACTCCAGTATCCATCCTGCTCCCCGAAACCTGCCGCCCGCTAGGGCGGCAGGCGAACACCCTCTGTGAGCATCACTCCTGGCATCTAGGGCAATGTACAGTGCTTCGCCCAGCCACCACGCTTTTTTCGAGTACTCCCCCACACGTAAAGCAGAATTGCCCCGCACGACCATAGACGCGAAAACTGTTTTGAAAAGATCCGGCATTGCCGTGGGCGTCGCGATAATCGCGTATGGAGCTGCCGCATTGTGCTATGGACTCCAATAGCACCTCACGTATCCGCTCCCAAAGAATACCGAGCTGCGCAGGGAGCAGGCGAGATACCGCATGATGCGGAGCTATGCCGGCACGAAACAGGATTTCATCCGCGTAGATATTGCCAATGCCCGCAATAAATGTCTGATCCAGTAAAAGCGCCTTTATTTTTCCGCTCCGTTCCCGGCAGCGGACCATAAACTCTTCACGGGAACATTCAAGTGGCTCAGGCCCCAGGGAATTCCAGAAATCCCAATACGCGAAGTCCTCATCCCGCATGATACGGCAGTAGCCGAATTTTCGCATATCATCAAAAAATAACTGCGTTCTTCCGTTGTCACTATCTCGTTCAGCACCCTTCTGCAGGCAAAAAACCAAGCGTGTATGCGAGCGGGGCTCGATCCCTTCCCTATACACGAAAAGGCGGCCTGTCATCTTCAGGTGAAAAAGCAGGTAAAGTTTCCCACCATGCATGGGCAATAGAACAATAAGCACAAGTTTAGCGCGTCGATGTAGCGACTCAATCCACGCTCCCCTAAGACGCGATAACAAAGCCTTGCCAGCCGCAAGGCTTTGTTCGTGCAGTACGCGAACGCTCTCAATGCGCCTGCCCGACAGTTGCGGCGCAAGCGTTCGGACGATTGTCTCCACCTCAGGCAGTTCGGGCATGGCTATAAGACATCACGCATGGAATACAGTTTTCCGGGCTTGGCTCCGGCCATCCAGCGCGCGACGCGTAGCGCGCCCTGTGCAAAATTTTCCCGGCTGTGCGCTTGATGTGTAAGTTCAATGCGCTCACCATGCCCCATAAAGTACACGGTATGCACACCCACAATATCGCCGCCGCGTACGGTCTGTACGCCTATTTCCTTTTTGGGGCGCTCACCTATGACTCCTTCGCGGTGGTAACAGCCCGTTTCCGCCAAGTTCCAATCTTTGGCCTCGGCAACACATTCGGCAAGTCGCAAAGCCGTTCCACTGGGCGCATCCTTTTTGCGGTTATGGTGCAGCTCCACAATGTCAACGTCATAAGAATCACCTAAAAGACGGGTTAGCTCAGGAAGCACTTTAAACAGAACATTCACGCCAACGCTCATGTTCGGCGACCAGAACAGCGGCACAGCACGAGCGTATTCCTCAAGCTCCTTACGTTGCTCAGGATTGAAGCCTGTTGTGCCGATAACCATGGGGTTACCATGCCTGACGGCGCACCCGGCAGTGGCCAGACTCGCCTCAGGACTGGTAAAATCCACCACCACGGCCTTCGGGCATTGAGGAAAGAGTGTTTCGACATCATATCCTGCCAGGCAGTCATAACCAAAGCGGGAAAGGTCCACGCCGGCTCGCTCCACAACAGCGCCCAACGTCAGATCTCCGGCATTCCTGACAAGGCGCGCAACAGTTGACCCCATATGCCCTGCGGCGCCCATGACGATTATAGCGGTAGACATAGGACGTCCCCTCCCTCAAAAATTTATAGTCCAGAGCGTACTGTGCTTGAAATCGGGACTTCTTTAAATTTTCTCAATGCTCCTCAGCAGTCTTTGCTGCCGAGCAACGCAAAAAAATCTGCTTCATCAAGAATGGGAATGCCTAATAACTTGGCTTTTTTAAGTTTACTCCCGGGGTGTTCGCCCATAATCACATAGTCGAGTCTGCCTGACACGCTGGCTGCAATTTCCGCTCCTGCCTCTTTTGCCATTTTCTGGAACTCCTGCCTGGGCTTTGAAAGCGTTCCGGTAAACAGTACGAGCCGCCCCGCAAGCGCTCCTTGCGTTTTTTGAGCAATATCCCCTTCTTCCTGTATAGGCCACAACCCGCAGGCCCGCAAGCGCCCAAGTAAGCGGCGTTTGCCTTCATCGGCAAAAAATGTCCGGATGGATTCCGCGACTTTCGGCCCCACATCGGGAAGTTCTGCCAATTGCGATTTTCCGGCGGGCGAGGTGTAATCCAAACCCGAAAAAAAAGCAGCAAGCGCATCAAGATCCCGAAAGCGTCTGCTGAGCATGCGTGCTGTCTGTTCCCCAACGTGACGGATGCCGAGCGCGCAGATGAAACGGTTCAGCGTTGCCTTACGCCGGGCCGCATCCAATGCGGACACAAATTTTTTCGCCAGTGCCTCGCCCATACCTTCCAGTCCGAGTAAATCATCTTCCGTCAGCATGAACAGATCCGGCGGGTTGTTAATGATGCCGAGCTGCGCCAATTTTTCCACCCACTCGCTGCCAATACCCTGTATATCAAGGCCAGACTTGGAGACGAAGTGGATCAACGCCTGCACCGTCACAGCTCCACAAGACGAATTGATGCAACGCCTGGCAGCCTCTCCTGCCTCGCGCTTCGCTTCACTGCCGCAACGCGGGCAAGTGGTTGGGAATGCAAAAGGCTGCGTGCCCTGCGCACGTTCTTGCCGCACCGGCCCGATGACTTCAGGAATGACATCTCCCGCACGCCGTACCAGCACCATATCCCCTATACGTATGTCCTTGGCCTGTATTTCATCCTCATTATGCAAGGTTGCGCGCGAAACCGTCACACCCCCCACCACTACGGGTTCAAGTACTGCCACTGGCGTCAGCGCGCCGGTACGCCCCACCTGAATTGCGATATCCAACAGGCGGGTGC
>WRKB01000096.1 GCA_009778295.1 Betaproteobacteria bacterium
CCCACGTCATGGAAAAGCATGGCCAGAGTGCCCAGCCAGTCATGCTTGAATTCATCCTCAGGGTAGTGGCGGACACATTCTATGGTATGCTGGAAGACGGTTTCCATCTCCCCATTATCGTTTTTTTCATGCTGCAGACAGGAAAGTGCGGCGACTTCCGGGATAAGACCCTGCAAAATATGGGCGTCATAAAGCAGTTGGACGAAGCGCCACATATGGACGGCCTGCACCTTGCGCCACTCATCCATAATATCGCCTGCGGGCACGTAATCCAGCACGCGCGAGGCGGAGCGCACAATGGCCAGCCAGGTATTGGGACCCACCGGCAGTTCATGGTTGGCGGCAAGGCGTAAGGCCTGAACAGCGAGCAGGTAGTTGTTGCGCAGGGTTTCGTCCGGCAGTCCCACAAGGCGCACCTGGTTGTGGGCGAAATCCTCAAATCCTTCGCTGGGAGCCGTTTTATCATGCTGCGGGGTGCCGTAGCCGATCAGGCGCAGTTGCAGGCGTTCCTGGGGCGACATCATCTGTATCATGTGCGGCGTGATCCGCAAGAGAGACAATTCCGGGTGGCTGGCGTCTTCCTGGTTGATGGAATAAAAACGGAGAGTGACGCCGTCTTCCTTCAATACAGCCAGCGCTCCGTGTTCGTCGCCAGGCTCGATATTAGGGAGAAGCCGCGCCAGGCTTGCAAAATCCGTTTCGCAGGCAATATCGACGCTGTGGTCATCGTGCTTTTCCAAGAGTCTGTTCTGGAGCTGGGCATTGATGACGTGCGCGTCATACCCGTTGCGGAGCAGCATTTTGCACATGCCGATGGCGTCTTTGATGGCTTTGCTCATGAAGTCTCCTTGAAACAGCGCGCCCGGGATGCGGACATCCCGGGCGCATATGCCTTAATGCAGTTCAAATGTGCCTGCTTCTTTTTTGACTCCTATGGCGATTTTCCATAGCAGGGAAAGTATCAGCAGCCCTACGGCGTACACGCCCAGGGTGATGAGTATTTCGGAGCCGGTGGGAGCGTAGGGAGTCAGGGTTTCGAATACGTTGGGCGAGAATCCCCCGATGATGAGGCCAAGCCCCTTGTCTATCCAGGACGCGGCGATGAGCATGGCCAGCGCCCAAGGCAGAATATTCATATTATCGCGAAGCGCGGGGGGAATCAGGAGCGCCAGGGAGGCAAAGGCCAGGCATCCGCAGGCCCACATCCAGGGAGTGACCCAGGACATATGGCCGTCATGCCCGGCAAAGAGGAAGACCAGCGGATGCTGGTGTCCTGGAATGCCGCTGTAGAAAGCGGTGAATACTTCGCAGAAGAACAGGAACACGTTGATGCACATGGCATAGGTAATGATCTTGGTCAGGGTCTTGAGCGCATCCTGGCCGGGATCGAAACCGGTCATGCGTTTTACGGCCAGGACCAGAAGCAGAAGAATGGCAGGCCCCGAGCAGAAGGCGGAAGCCAGGAAGCGCCCGGCCAGCACGGCGGTGAGCCACAGATGGCGGCCCGGCAGGCCGGCATAGAGGAAGGCCGTAACGGTGTGGATGGAAAAGGCCCAGATAATGGACAGGTACACGAGGTACTTGACCCAATAGGGCGGTTCGACGTCCAGTCGTTCAGCTTCCAGCGTCACCCAGCCGATGAGCACGTTCAGGACCAGGTAGCCGAAGAGCACCAGCATGTCGAAGAACATGACGGAATTCGGCGTCGGATGCAGGATAACATTCAGCATGCGCTGCGGCTGCCCCATATCCGCCACGATGAAGAGCATGCACATGACCACGGCCGAGATTGCCATAAACTCGCCGAAGATGATCATGCGTTTGAACTTCTTGTAATGGTGGAAATAGGCGGGCAGTACCAGCATGACGGCGGAGGCCGCCACTCCGACGAAGTAGGTGAACTGTGAAATATACAGCCCCCATGAAACATCGCGGCTCATACCGGTGACGCCGAGACCCGTCCGCAGCTGGTAGATGTAGGCGGTGCCCGCCACCCCGATGAAGACCAGCAGGGAGAGCAGCCAAAGGTAATAACGGGTTGGACCCTTGAGGAGTTTTTCAACCATGGCTTGTCCTCCTTAGACCAGGTAATAAACGCCGGGCTGGGTGCCGAGCGAGGGTTTGCGGCGGATGCTGAAGTTTTCGGCAAGGGCCTTGCGCACATCCGACTTGGGATTGTTGAGATCGCCGAAAAGAATTTTGCCGCCCGAAGCTTCGACGCAGGCGGGCAGTTTTCCTGCCGCCAGACGTTCCGCGCAGAAGGTGCATTTTTCCACAACGCCCGGCATGCGTGTCGGGTAGGCGGGGTTGGGCGCCTTGTCGGAGGGCATGGCAATACGCGGGTCAATAAAGTTGAAACTGCGCGCTCCGAAGGGGCAGGCTGCCATACAGAAGCGGCAGCCTATGCAGCGGTGGTAGTCCATAGCCACAATACCGTCTTCCATCTTGTACGTGGCTTTGGTCGGACACACGCGCACGCAGGGTGGATTTTCACAGTGGTTACACAGCAGAGGGAATTTGCCGGTTTTGAACTTTTCAGGTCCGTAATGGTTTTCGTCATCCGGAAAGCCTTCTTTGTACGGGGCAAGCCACATCCATTTGATTTCATGCGGACCAGGCTGATTCGGCACGTTATGCGCTTCATGGCAGGCTTTGATGAGCGGCAGGTAATCGGCTTCCGATGGGAATTTTCGGGTGTCGATGACCATGCCCCAGCGCCCGGCGTGCAGGGTATTGGGGCCGTGTTCATATTTTCCCGGAGCCACGGCGGCTTCGGCCGCACGGCCGGCCAAGCCGGCGCTTAACGCAAAGGCGGAGATGCCGGCGATTTTAAGAAAGTGTCTTCTGTCGGTATTCATTATTTGTCCCCTTTACCCTTAGGCTCTATGTGGCAGGTCCAGCAGTAGGGGTATACGCTGTTGGAGACGTGGCAGGCGTCACAGAATTTTTCCGTGTTGTTGTGGCACTTCAAACAGGTATTCTGCAGGCTGATTTCCCATTTTTTGCCGTTCAGGGCGACATAGACGCGGTTTTCACTGCGCAGGGCCTGATCGCGCCATTCGTTGAGCATCTGCATATGCTCGGCGCGCATGAAGTCCACCGTTTCCACACACTCTTTTTCATTGGCGGGCAGTTGAAGATCCGGTCGCTTGTAGCCGCCTTTGCTCAGCCAGAACGGGGACGTGAACAGCACCAGCACGACAAGCGCGGCGGCGATGATGAATTTGCCGTTATACATGATTATTCATCCTCCTCGTCGGCCTCTGTCCCAGGCAGGTCTTCCTGCCTGAGGTCCATGGTGCGTTTGCCCGTTTCGTCCTTCATCACCAGGGCGTTTGCCACCAGTTCGTGCAGCCCGCTGATACTTACGCCGGGTGCCCAATAATTGGCGAGAGGCACAAGGGTGGCTCGGTCGATGGCGCAAACGCAGGCCATGTGATTGAC
>WRKB01000097.1 GCA_009778295.1 Betaproteobacteria bacterium
CAGCAGCCTCTACCAAGTTGCAATCCGTTTGATTGCAGCTTGGTATCAAAGACAATCTGCTCTAGAAAGGCCAAATAACGGGGATAATCAACAGGCAGAGCGCCATGCTGACTAAGACAAGCCCAAGGCCCGGCAGGAAGTAGTCCTTGAAACGGTAGTTCCCTGGTCCCAGCACAAGGGTGTTGGGCGGCGTGCCCACCGGGGTCATGAAGGCGCAGGATGCGGCTATGCAGATAGCCATGATGACCGCCTGAGGATTGGCGCCTATGCCCTTGGCGATGGATATCCCGATGGGACAAAGCAGGGCCGCCGAGGCGGTGTTTGACATAAACTGCGTCAGGCCACAGGAAAGCAGAAAAAGCACAAAGGTGATAAAGATGGGCGAGGGGTTGCCGCCCATGACACTGACGACCTGATCCGCGATCATCTTGCCCGCCCCGGTTGTATCCAGTGCACCGGCAATGGGCATCATGCCCGCGAAGAGGAAAATAGTCACCCAGTCAACGCTCTGATAAGCCTCTTTTTCCGTGATACACTTGGTGACGACCAGAAAAAGGGCACCGGTGACAGCGGCCATTTCCAGAGGAAAGTTCTTCAGGTCAAGGGCCATGACTACGACAACAGCGAGCAGAGTCAGGCCAGTAATCCACATTTTCAGCGGGTCGTGGGTGGAAGCCGTAGCTTCCAGCACGGCTTCCTCGTCCATAGCGTCCAGGCGGGCTTCCACCTTGGGCAGGAAGCGCTTGCCGATCAGCATCATATAGGCGATGCCAGCCACAGTGAGGGGGATGCCGATCCAGGCGAATTCAAAGAAGGAAAAAGGCACTAGCCCCCCGGCTTTCAAGGCGCCGGCTGCGATGATGTTCGGTGGCGTGCCCACCAGGGTGATGGTGCCGCCCAGACCGGCGGCAAAAGCCAGCGGCATAAGCTGGCGGGAAGGCGGATTTTTGGTCACGGCGCAGATGCCGATGACAACGGGCATCAGCGCAGCTGTGGAGCCGGTGTTGGAGGAGACGGACGAGAGCAGGCCCCCCATGGACATGGAGCCGAACATGAGACTGTTTTCACCGCTGCCGAGTTTTTTGACGATAGCAACGCCTATCGTCTGGGCAAGGCCTGTCCGGAACATCGCGCCGCCTATAACGAACATGCCCGCGAACAACACAACCGTGGAGTTTGAAAGCCCCGAGAAGACCTGGGCCGGCTTGATCACCCCGAGCGCGCCGAGGGCTATCGAACCTAGCATTGAGGTCACCGCGAGAGGCAACAGTTCCGTAATAAAAAGTACTGCGACAACGGCAAGGACGATAAGGGTTACTATTGCATCTGACATGAGGGTCTCCTCTGCTCATCAGTTTTTTTCGCAGTGCAATTAAGGTCGTATAATAATGTCCTTGTTCAAACGCTTTAAGGACATTTGAAGGCCCTTCTTTAAGGATATGCAACCACTTGCAATAAAATTACAAATTATCACAAATAGATATTTGTACTCTGCTGGGAAAAATGCTGGGCAGGCATAAAAAAGGGCTTACGACTTTTGTCATAAACCCCTGTAATCTCTGGTCGGGATGAGAGGATTTGAACCTCCGACCCCTTGAACCCCATTCAAGTGCGCTCCCAGACTGCGCTACATCCCGACGCAATTAATTTGTATACGCTGAAGCGCCGCTGCTGTCAATATTCTCTTCGGCTCTTGCCTTCAGCTATCCTTTTCGCGTCCATTTGGAGGTCTTCTTCCAAAATGAAAATTTTGGGGGAAATCTTGACAAAAGTTTGCTGTTATGCCAGCGAAAAGAGATGTAATTGATTTTTATCTTCTTCGACCATAAACCCTAGAAACCCTGCGAGATAGTATGTCATTGCGCACCCTTCTGTCCCTGCCCCTTTTTCTGATCCTTGTGGGTTCCAACGCCTTTGCGGAAGGCTTCAGCATGACCGAATGGAGCGCCCGTGGCCTTTCCCTCGCTGGCGGTCTGGTGGCCAGAGCGGATGACGCCTCAGCCGTTGCGTACAACCCTGCGGGCATCACCCAGCTGCCCGGCGTGCACCTGATGGCCGGGATCAGCCTTATCGCCCCCTATGGCCAGATCGAAACGCGGGAAGATACCGGGTCGCATACCACGGATGTCCGCCCGGCCTCGTGGTTCCCTCCGCAACTGTATGCCACCTGGCAGCTCAACGATGACTGGTGGCTGGGTTTTGGCGTCTTCTCCCGTTTTGGACTCGGCAATCAATACTCTTCCGGCTGGGTCGGCCGCAACGCGATCTACAATGTCGGCCTCCAGACCATCTCCGCCAATCCCGTTATCGCCTACAAGGTTAATGACTGGCTCTCGCTCTCCCTGGGTGTCGAGCTCATGTACCTGAACATATTTTTGGAACAGAAAATTCAACCCCTCCATCAGCCCAATCCGTATTATCCCCCCTTTTCCCCCCCCATGCTGTTGGATCGTCCGGAAAACAACATGAATCTGAAAGGCGACAGTTGGGGCGTGGGCATGAATGCCGCGGCCCATATACGTTTCAATGACCAATGGTCCGCCGGGCTGACCTACCGAAGCCAGATGACACAGAACGTCAACGGGCGGATCAGGTTCGACAGGCAATATCCGCTTGCCCGAATCCAAATCCCGGGGCTGGGGGTTGACAAGGCGGTACCCGGAACGGAGTTTAAAAATGCCGGCGCCAACGCCACAATACAACTGCCCGACTCCGCCGCCCTGGCCGTTATGTGGAAGCCCCTCTCCAATCTGAGCTTTGAAGTGGGCACCGTCTGGACGCGCTGGTCCACCTATAACGCCTTGAATATTTATACCGATGCCGGGCTGAATTCCATCAACCAAAAATCGTTCCGCGACGGCTGGAACTTTAACGCCAGCGTGGAATACAGCCCCCTGGACTGGTTAAGCCTGCGCCTCGGCTACTGGCATGAAACCCCGGTGGTGAATGAAAAATATGCCGATTACCTCCTGCCCACCAACGGCCGCGACGGCGTTATGACCGGCGTGGGTTTCAAATGGAACAACTGGACGCTGGATCTGGCCTATGCCCATTTGTGGATCTACCCCGTGAGCTATGACCAGTCGGCAGCCCGCGCGGCGGCCATCACCGCGGTCAGTAGCGTGGACAGCGGACTGCGGCCCGGCACCAGCAAAAACACCCACGCAGAAATGTTCTCTGTGTCCCTGGGCTATTCGTTCTAGCGCATGGCGGCGCCCATCGCTTACATAGCCGCTTCCTTCAAGCATACCCACGGAGTGCGCCTGCTTGGCCGGGGCATGCGCGCCATGGGTTTCACCCTGCTTGACTGGACGGAAAAAGCTGCGCCACCTCCAGGTCTGAGTCCTTTAGAACGTCGCCAATGGATGGATACGGACAGCGCGGGCGGCCAGGTTTTTGCCTTCTGCCGGGACGCCTGCGTTTCAACCCATGTGGTCGTGTACTTTGGC
>WRKB01000098.1 GCA_009778295.1 Betaproteobacteria bacterium
CGACATCCAGAGTGAACTTGATCTGCGCCGCCCCGGCAGCGCGAAACTCGCGGGTACGGCCCGGAAGGAATCCGATGCCGTTCGTCTGCTTTCCGGTGTATACGAGGGTAAGACCACCGGCACCCCCCTTGCCTTTTTCATCGCCAACGAAGACCAACGCTCTGCCGACTACAGCGAATTGGCCCGTCTGTTTCGGCCCGGGCACGCGGATTTCGCCTATCACGTCAAATATGGGCTGCGCGATCCGCGCGGCGGCGGTCGCGCTTCCGCCCGCGAAACGGCGGCCCGGGTCGCGGGCGGCGCCATCGCCCAGCGGCTGCTCGCGTGCGAAGGCATCAGCGTGCATGCCTGCACTCTGGAGATCGGCGGTATTGCCTGTGAATGCGACGATATAGCCGCTACGGGAACCCGTCCCTATTTTGCAGGCGATGAGCGTATCGTTCCTGCATGGGAGGAGCGCATTAAAAACGTGCGTGGCCTGGGCGACAGTCTTGGCGGCATCGTGCAGATAGAAGCGCGCGGCGTGCCAGCCGGACTCGGTGAGCCCGTGTTTGGGAAAATTGATGCCCTGCTTGCTGCCGCGCTTATGTCCGTGGGCGCCGTCAAAGGCGTGGAAATCGGCGCCGGCTTCAAGGCGGCGCGCATGCTCGGCAGCGAACACAATGATGCGCTTCTGCCCGGTGGACGCTTTGCCTCCAACAACGCGGGCGGCACGCTCGGCGGCGTCTCCAGCGGACAGGATATCCTTCTGCGCGCGGCCGTCAAACCCATATCCTCCATCGCCCAAAAACAACAGACTGTTGACATAGAAGGCCATCCCGCCACAATCGTCGTAGGCGGCAGGCACGACATCTGCGCCATCCCGCGCATTGTGCCCGTGCTCAAGGCCATGACCGCCCTGGTTCTGGCCGACTTGGCACTGCAGCAGCGACGCATGGAGAAGAAGTGAGTCAGCAGCGTCCCGGCCTCATTGAAGAAGTTGAGCTTACCGGCAGCCTGGAGCGTGTTGTCTTTCACAATGAGGACAACGGCTATACGGTTTTGCGTCTGTTGCCCGACGGCAAAAAAGATGCGGTGGCTGTCGTGGGGCATATGGCTGGCCCCAATGCAGGGGCTTCGTTGCGCATTCGGGGCAGGTGGCACAACGATCCTCGCTGGGGCCGCCAGATACGCATGGAGTCGTATGAGGAAGTGATGCCCGCGACCACCGAGGGCATCCGCATGTACCTTGCTTCCGGGCTGATCAAGGGTGTGCGCGCATCCTTGGCCGGCCGTATCGTGAAACGTTTCGGGGCGGACACCTTGCGCATCCTGGATGAGGACCCTCAGCGTCTGCGCGAGGTTTCCGGCGTGGGTACGAAGAATCTGGCGCGCATTATTGAGGCCTGGCAAGCGCACCAGGGCATGCGTGAACTGATGCTTTTTCTGCAGCCGAATGGCGTCAGCGCGGCACACGGCGTGCGTATTTACCGCCATTACGGACAGACGGCGTTGGAGGTGGTGCGTGAAAATCCCTACCGCCTTGCCATGGATATCCACGGCATTGGGTTTCTGACTGCGGACAATGTGGCTTCCAAGCTTGGCTTCGACAGGCAGCACCCTTTGCGCGCCCAGGCGGGGCTGCTCTATGTCCTGCGCCAGGCAAGCGACGAGGGACATATCTATTATCCACGCAAGGACTTGATCGAGCTGACGGGCAGGCAGCTTGATATCGACTTCGGCCTGCTGGATGAGGCTGTCGGCGCGCTGCTTGGCGAAGAACGCCTCATATCGGAGGATCTGGACGGCACGGAAGGCATTTTCCTCAGCCGTTTCCACCACTGCGAGAGCAAGATTGCCTATTACCTGACGCGCATTCTGCATTCGCCGAAATCCGCGCACTTGCCGAATCCGGACAAGGAGATCGAGGCGGTGGTGGAAAAAATGCCCTTGGATTTGGCCCCGGAACAGGTCGAAGCCATCCGTTGCGCCGCCAGATCCAAAATTATGGTGCTCACGGGCGGGCCGGGGACGGGAAAGACCACAATCATCAACGCCATCATCCAGCTCTTCGCGGTCTCTCGCAGCCGTATCCTGCTGGCCGCGCCGACCGGGCGCGCCGCCAAGCGGATGGCCGAAAGCGCGGGGCGCGAAGCCAAGACCATCCACCGCCTGCTTGAGTACAGTCCGCGTGAGGAGGGTTTCGCCCGTAACGAGAGCAACCCGCTGGCCTGTGGTCTGCTTGTGGTGGATGAGGCTTCAATGATGGACACTTCGCTGGCCTATCATCTGTTCAAGGCCGTACCGCTCGGGGCCACGCTCATCCTGGTGGGAGACGTGAACCAGCTGCCGTCCGTCGGCCCGGGCAATGTGCTTCGCGATATCATAGCTTCAAGATCGGTTCCGGTCGTCGAACTGTGTGAAGTATTCCGCCAGGCGGCGACCAGCGATATCATCATGAACGCGCATGCCATCAACAAGGGCCAGATTCCCCCGCTGGAAAATCCGCGTGGCAACTTATCCTCCGACTTTTATTTTTTCCGCGAGAACGATCCGGAAAAAGTCGCGGAACTCATCGTGGACCTGGTTACAAAGCGCATCCCTGACAACTTTCGTCTTGATCCGCAAAGCGACATCCAGGTACTCACCCCCATGCACAAGGGAGCGGCCGGGGCCGCGAACCTGAACGTGATGCTGCAACAGGCCCTCAACCCGCACGGACGTGGCCTGCAACGAGGAGAGCGGCGCATGTGCATCGGCGACAAGGTCATGCAGATCCGGAACAACTATGAAAAGGACGTGTATAACGGGGATATCGGCCGCATTATTCTGATCGATACGGAAGACAAAAGCGTGACCGTCAACTTTGATGATCGCAACGTACCCTACGAATGGGAAGAACTGGACGAGCTGGCGCCTGCATATGCCATTTCCGTACATAAGTCGCAGGGATCGGAATACCCCGCCGTGGTGCTGCCGCTGCTTGTGCAGCATTACATGCTGTTGCAGCGCAACCTGCTTTATACCGGCATCACGCGGGGCAAACGGCTCGTGGTGCTGGTGGGCGAGAGCAAGGCCTTCGCCATGGCCGTGCGGAACAACAAGACCGTAAAGCGGTATACCTGGCTGAATCGCAGACTGGGCGGCCCAACTGCTGTAATGCAGACCGAGGAAGAGTAGAAGCCCTCTTATCCCAAGACATTCACCGTGACATGCTTGCTGTTACGGGGTCGTGAGCCTTACCCCCCGTCCCGCAACAGCATCTTCGCCGCAAAGGCTGCCGCGCCGAAGCCGCTGTCGATATTTACCACTGCCAGACCCGGAACGCAGGAACACAGCATGGCGTTCAGCGCTGCATGCCCTCCGGCTCCCACGCCGTAGCCCACAGAGGTAGGTACCGCGATGACCGGGCAGCGGACAAAACCCGCCACCACTCCGGGCAACGCGCCTTCCATGCCTGCCACGGCCACGA
>WRKB01000099.1 GCA_009778295.1 Betaproteobacteria bacterium
TGTCCATCGCGCCCAATGTGGGTTCGCTGTCGCTTTTTTTAAGCCGCACGCTCACGCGGGCCTGGGTGCGCCAGACAAAAAAGGATGTGTTGCGCCTTTTGCGTTCCATTCCTCGTATTGGCGGCGATCTGGTCAATCTTGCCCAGAGGAGTGAGCAGAGCTTCAAGAGTTTCTTCACGCCCGGCATGCTCTTTGAAGCCTTCCGCTTCAACTATATCGGTCCGGTGCAGGGCCACGATCTCAAGGAACTGAAACGCCACTTGCACATGGCCGCCCAGGTGGAAGACCGCCCCGTGCTGCTGCATGTGGTAACGCGCAAAGGTAAGGGATATCTCCCGGCGGAAAATAATCCCATACATTTCCACGGCGTGGGAGGTTTTGAGCCGGAGACGGGCATGGCGCGCTCCCAAAGACAGACCCCTCCCAGCTTTACCTCTGTGTTTGGTCATACCTTGTGTGAACTGGCGGAAAAAGACCCGCGATTGGTGGCCATTACAGCGGCCATGCCGGAAGGCACGGGGACAAATCGTTTCCAGGAACTTTTTCCTGAACGTTTCGTGGATGTGGGCATCTGCGAACAGCATGCCGTCACCTTTGCCGCCGGACTTGCCAAGGAGGGATTCAAACCCGTTGTAGCCATCTATTCCACGTTCCTGCAGCGCGGATATGACCAGCTTGTGCACGACGTTTGCCTTCAAAAGCTCCCCGTTGTGTTTTGTCTTGACCGCGCCGGGCTGGTGGGGGAAGACGGTCCCACCCACCATGGCGTATTTGATATAGCCTATCTGCGCCATATCCCGCATATGAGCATTCTGGCCCCGCGCGACGAGGACATGCTGCGTCACGCTCTGTCTACGTCCCTGCATTGTTCCGGTCCTGTCGCGCTACGGTATCCGCGCGGCAGCGGCTATGGTGTGCCTGTGCATTCCCCGCTTGCCATCCTGCCCACGGGCCGGGGCGAGCTGCTTGAAGAGGGCGGAGACGCGCTGATCATCGCCCTTGGCAGCCGCGTACATCCCGCACTGGAGGCCGCGCAGCGTATCCGCGAAGAAATAGGTAAGAAATCCGCGCTGTTCGATCCCGTTTGGGTCAAGCCGTTGCCCGAAGAAGAATTGCTTGAGCTTGCCGCGCGGTACAGGAAGATTCTACTGGTGGAAGAAGGCAGCCTGGCTGGCGGCTTTTCCTCAGCTGTGCTTGAATTATGGTCTGATCGGGGAGTGCTGGACGGACAGAAGATCCACCGCGTGGGTGTTCCGGACGCATTCGTCGAGCATGGTACGCAACAGGAATTGCGCACGCAACTTGGCCTGTGTGTGGATGGCATCGCCCTGGCTCTGCGGGAATTGTTGCGGGATTGACAGGTTCATGGGAGTCTTGTGAGGATAGCATGTCTATATTTTCCAAAAATGCCGTGCTGGAACGGCTTGTTACCGATCACATGGAGCAGGTATGCGCGGAAGAAGAACTCGCGCCGTTAGCCGTCCGTGACGCTCTTGAAGCCGGGAGCATGGTTCTGCTGGGCAACCCGGCGCATCCGCGCCTGAAGCCCCTGTTGATCGGCCAGCCCGCGCGCGTAAAGGTCAATGCCAATCTCGGCACTTCTCCGCTGGATCACTGTCCGGCCACCGAAACCGAAAAACTTCGCGTGGCCTTGTCGGCCGGCGCGGATACGCTTATGGATCTCTCCATAGCCGGGGATCTGGATGCCTTGCGCCGCTCCATGTTGGCACATTGCCCCCTGCCCGTGGGTACCGTGCCCATGTATGAGGTGGGGCAACGCATCTTGGACGCCGGTGAGGCTATCGCCGCCATGCGGCCCGAAGATCTTTTCGCGGTTATTGCCAAACAGGCCGAGCAGGGTGTTGATTTTATGACCATCCACTGCGGCCTGACGCGCCGGGGTGCGGAACTAGCTGCCAACGGCGCGCGCGCATTGGGCATTGTTTCGCGCGGTGGCTCCATGCTGGCCCGTTGGATGCTGGAAAACGGGCAGGAAAATCCCCTGCTCGAAGAATTTGACCGGGTAGTGGAGATAGCCCGTCGACATAACGTCACGCTGTCCCTGGGCGACGGGCTGCGCCCCGGCGCGGGCGTGGATGCGGGCGATGCAGCGCAATGGGAAGAGGTGATTATGTTGGGACAACTCGCCCGGCAAGCTTTGAATGCGGGCGTGCAGTGCATGATCGAGGGGCCGGGTCATGTGCCCTTGCATGAGGTGGATGCACAAATCCGTACCATCAAGCGTTTGACGAACAACGCTCCTTTGTATGTACTGGGGCCGTTGACCATAGACAGTTCGCCGGGATATGATCATATTGCCGGCGCTATAGGTGGAGCGCTGGCTGTGCAGGCAGGGGCGGATTTCCTTTGCTACCTCACTCCGGCCGAACATCTGACTCTGCCGGATGCCGCAGACGTACACGCAGGGGTAATGGCCTCGCGCGTGGCTGCTCACAGCGGCGAAGTGGCGCGCGGCGCGCCTCGCGCCCTGCAGCGCGAAAAAGCCATGAACGAGGCTCGCAAAATCCTGGATTGGCCGGGAATGGCCGCGGCAGCGCTGGATCCGTCCATGCTCCATGCACGGCGCGAAGCGCATAAGGATGAGGAAGTGTGCGCCATGTGCGGCAAGTTCTGCGCTGTAAAAATGCTGCGCGAAAGTGCGGCTGCGTCCCTAAAGTAAAACCGCCCGAGGGGAGAAGGACATGCCTTACGTCAATATCAGAATTACTCGCGAAGGGGCGACAACTGAACAGAAAGCCACCCTGATAGCAGGCGTGACCCGGCTGTTGTCCGAGGTTCTTGGAAAAAATCCGGCCACCACTGTTGTGGTTATTGACGAAGTGGATACGGAGAATTGGGGCATAGGCGGCGAATCAGTCACTGTGCGGCGAAAAAAGGGACAATAGGCCCCGGAGCGCTTGCCGTGGCGTGTTCCATTGGGGATGCTTCACACAGTGTTCGAAGCAGGAACGCTTGCATGCTCCCGGTAAGCATTAGGAGAAGAAAATGTCGATACGCGCCCGCATAATTACTTTGGTCGTTGTGTGCGTTTTTCTGCTCGTAGGAGTGATTTCCTTCAGAGTACAGGTTCTGGTGAACGATGCCGCTCTGGCGGCCTTCCAAGCCAACGCGAAAGAGCAGGCCCTGCGTATAAACGACATTATCGTCAGCTATCTCAAAAGCGGAGAAAGCATTGTCAAAACCCTGGCTAAAAGGCCGGAACTGCTTGCAGCGAAGGGTAAGCTGCAATCGTTCAAGGACACCAGGGAATCCACCCCCCTGAATAGGGATGCCTTTTCTCCCGAGGTGCGAGCGGTATACGATCTGCTCTCCATGACCAAACAGCTTGCCCCTAACGTGGAGCTTGTGCTCTACGGCCAGGAGAACAGCGGATACATCAGGGGGCCCGCCGCCAACGTGGCGGCCGGGTATGATCCCCTGACCCGCGGCTGG
>WRKB01000100.1 GCA_009778295.1 Betaproteobacteria bacterium
CTTCCTCGTCCATCATGGCGATATCGCCGGTATACAGCCAACCGTTGCGGATAGCGTTTGCGGTTTCATCCGGGCGGTTCCAATACCCTTTCGTGACCTGCGGTCCGCGAATGACCAGTTCCCCGACCTTACCGGGGGGCAGAGGGACGGAACCCACTTCCATATCCACAATGCGCGCATCGGTGCTTGGCATCGGCATGCCTATGGAACCCGCTTTTTGGCGATCCGAGAATAAGGGATTGGCATGCGTGATGGGGGAGGCTTCCGTCAGGCCGTATCCTTCGATAATGCGCGCGCCTGTCAGTTCCTGGAAGCGTTTGAAGTGCTCGGCGGGCAGCGGGGCGGAACCGGAAACGCAGAGTTCGATGGATTTCAAATCGTACGAAGCCAGATTTTTCTGTTGCATGAGCGAAATATACACGGAGGGCGCGCCCGGAAAAATGGTAGGGCGGTGTTTTTTTATGGCTGCGAGAACATCGTGCGGGACATAGCGCGGCAGGGGCAGCACCGTGGCAGCCAGAGCCGTGGGGCAGACAAGGGCCGTGGTCAGACCGTAGACATGGAAAAAGGGCAGGATGGAAAGGAAGATATGCTGCGTGTCTTCCGTCTGCTGCAAAATGGCCAGCACCTGCTGGGCGTTGGCGCTGAGGTTGCGGTGGCTGAGCATGACGCCCTTGGGCAGGCCGGTGGTTCCGCCCGTGTACTGGAGCAGCGCAAGCGTATCCGGGCAGGCGTCCTGGCCGCAGGAAAAGCGGCGTTTCCCGGACATCATCGTTTTCCATGGGATAAGCTCTTCTCCGTGAAAATCAATAGCGGACGTCTGCCGGGCGCGTTTGGCCTTGATGCGGTATAACCAACTGTAAGGGAAGGACAGGGATTCGTCGATGCTGGTGATGATATAATGTTTGATGGACAACTTCGCGCGCAGGGCCTCAATTTTCGGCCACAGCAGGTCCAGCGTGATCAGGCATTTTGCTCCACTGTCTTCCATGTGGTGGACGATTTCTTTCTCCATATACAGCGGGTTGGTCATGACCACGACCCCGCCCGCCTTGAGCGTGCCCCAGAAGGCGATGACTGACTGTGGCAGATTGGGCAGCATGATGGCCACCCTGTCACCGGGATTGATATTCAGAAGACGCAGGGACGCGGCGAAGGTTTCCGCTTGGTCTTTGAGTTCACTGTAGGTGACGGTTTTATTTTGAAAGATGAGCGCCTTACGGTGCGGATAGCGCCATGCGGCCTTGTCCAGGAAATCGAACAGGGGGCGATCCGTATATTCTACCGTGTGGGGCGTGCCTTTGTCATAGTATTCAAGCCAGGGACGCTGAAACGAAGATTTAGGCATGACGGTAATCCTTTATGAATTTGGGACAAACCCGCATACTCGCATACTACGACTATGGGTTTCCCCGCAAGGCGGAGACGAGTGCAACAGCCTTGATCCCCTCGCGCGCGCCGGTAAAGCCGAGACCTTCTTCGGTGGTGGCTTTCACATTGACGTAGTCCTCATCCAGACACAGCAAACGGGACAGATTCCGTCGGATGGTCTGGCTGTGAGGGGCGATGCGGGGGATCTGGGCAATGATCGTACAGTCCGCCTGCACAAGTTCCACTCCTGCTGTGGCGGCAATGCGCAGTACCTCGTCAAGCAGGATGGCTGAATTGATATTTTCGAGTCTGGGGTCGCTGTCCGGGAAGAGGCGGCCTATATCCCCCCGGCAGGCGCAGGCGAGAATAGCATCCATCAAAGCGTGCAGCAGAACATCTCCATCGGAGTGGGCGATAAGTTCCGGTGCGCCGGGAATGGGGACGCCGCCGAGTTTCATGGGCCGCCCGCTTCCGTAACGGTGTACATCATAGCCATAGCCGCTGCATGCCAGCCGTTGCGGGCGGTACAAAAAATTCAGATCTTCCGGATGGGTGAGCTTCCGGTTCGCCGCTTCGCCGGGAATGATACGTATTTCCTGTCCCAAGCGCTCCAGCAGGCCTGCGTCATCGGTCGCCGTCCAGTTTTCTGCGCGTGCCCTAGCATGGGCCGCACGCAGGATATCCAGGCTGAATGCCTGTGGTGTCTGTATGGCGTATAAATTTTCACGTTCCAGGGTGGCGAGGATTCGGCCGTTCTGTGCCTGCTTGATGGTGTCGGTTACGGGCTGACCGGGGACAACCCCCGTCGCGCCTTGTTCAAGGGCATCGATCAGACGGGCAACCAGGGCGGCGTTCAAAAACGGCCTAGCCGCATCGTGAATGAGAACGTATTCACAGTCCACAGGCAGAACCTGGAGAGCGTTGAAGACGGAATCCTGACGCAAGGAACCGCCGCCGACGACTTCCCAAGGCACGCCGAGCGACCTGGAGAGGTCGGAAGAATCCGGCCTGGGGGCATCTGTCAGTCCGTCAAGCCGCTGGATACGTATTTTTTCTTCTGCCAGGCAGTCTTCCGGAAAGACAAAAATGATGCCCGCCACCCGTGCGCAACGGCTGAACGTCCGCGCGGAATGCCAGTACAGCGGCACACCTTGGCATTCCAAAAATTGCTTGGGACGGGCAAGACCTGCGGCAGCCATGCGACTTCCGGAACCGGCAGCCAGCACGACGGCCCAGGGGCGGATAACGGGGGGGGAAGAGGGATGTGTTCGCTTCACGTATTGCCTTGCAAGGCCTGATTAGCGTATCCGGAGCATCCTGAATCGCAAAGCCGGACGATAAGCCGGGTTCTGTTCCCCGCCTTGCGGGCGTGGCGACTGCCATTCCTCTGGGGGCACAGTTGCCTGTGACCTCTAGCGACCTACCCGGAAGGCTTGGCCGGGCCAGCCGCCTCCCCTATTTGGTCTTGCTCCGGACGGGGTTTGCCGAGCCTGCCGCGTCACCGCGGCAACTGGTGGTCTCTTACACCGCCGTTTCACCCTTACCTTAAAGGGGACGCTTTAAGGCGGTTTGCTTTCTGTGGCACTTTCCGGGGATTTCGCCCCCTGGGCGTTACCCAGCGTCCTGCCCTGCGGAGCCCGGACTTTCCTCCCCGCTGTCCATGCGAACATGAAGCGCGCAGCGGCAGTCTGTCCGGCTTTGCGATATATGGTTCTACATAGCGCTTGTGCTTTCTTGCGGAACGGTAAAGTGCTCGTCCCAGTAAATCAGGCGCTGGCAGTTCGGACAACTGAGGATTTGCTGACCACGCTGCAACTCAATGAATGTCTGCGGCGGAATGGCGATGTGGCAGCCCGAACATACTCCCTGATTGACAGGCACAATAACCGGATGTTCAAGCCTGTTGCGGATAAATTCATAGCGCGAGAAGACCGGGGGCGGAATTTCGGCCCCGGCTGCGGAGCGTTCTTTTTGCAGCACGTTCAGCTGTTCTTGCGCCGCAGTCATCCGCGTTTGTAAAGTGCCGCGTTTTTCCTCAAGTTCTGTTTTCGACTTCTCGTGGGCGCTGGAGACTTCTTCAAGGGTTGTATTTTCAAGCA
>WRKB01000101.1 GCA_009778295.1 Betaproteobacteria bacterium
CCCTGCCGGTTCCCCTCCTGCTGCCGGGACTCCGTCCCGCCTGCACGGCTCAGAGCCGTTACTCTTTCGAACTCGTCCAGACTGATGGCGCCACTCATGCCGATTCCACCCCTTATCGTTGTTATCGGACAGAAAGATCAAAAACTTTAGGGGCAATGAACTTTTTATGCGTTTTTTTCTGTCTCCGGCGTTGTTTTCACGCGTGAGAGAAGCTAGTCTCCACGCATGGCGCAAGTCCCGCATCCACGCAAGAAAAAGGCCCGTAAACCCGGCCCGGCGCTTCCCCCCCCTCGGAAAAGCCTGCGCTTTCTGGTGCGCCTTGCGCCGCAGGATGTGGGCATGTTCCGTTTTTTGATCGAAGCCTATGACAATCTAGCCTATTTTACCGTCTTGGATGCCAGGGAAGCGCTTCTGTCCGTTGTGTGTTCGCCGCATCAGGAATATGCCGTCCGCCATGCCCTGGAAGAAATAGGTGGACAGTTGCCCCTGCGCCATGCACCTTGGCCGTCGGCTTGCACCCGCATTCCGTAACGGTGCCGGAGTTGCCATGCACATTTCCCCACAACAGATATTCCAGAAGGTGCTGCTGCTGTTGGCTTGGCTGCTTGCTACAGGTTGCGCGAGCCATAGCGAGCCTTCTATCCCGGAATCGTCTGCTCCGCCTGTCACGCTCAACGTCGAGGCGGAAAGCAGCGTCTGCATACAGTTGCGCAACGACTCCGGCTTCCAGGTGGAATTGCGTTCTCTGCTGGTATCGAAAATCCGGAACAAAAAATACCGGGTCACGCAAGAATGCGGTGATAGCCGCCATGTTCTGGATATTCATGTGCTTGCAGTCCAACGTGGCGCTGATGCAGAAGGCCCCCCGCCCGAAGAGGATTTTCCGGCCGGAAACGGCCCCGCGCTTGGCATGGGCGTGGGCAGCAGCATGGGCGGACGTAGCGGTGTGCATGTAGGTACAGGGTTAGGCTTCTTCTTCCCTATGGGCACGCACCGGTCTTCTCCTGCTCCCGGCTACCTCTACACGATGATTGCCGAACTTAAAATTGAAGATCCCGCAACATCCCCGCGTGTCAGGCAGCAGACACAACTGCGGGTCGTAGCGCCCGCGCCTTCCGAAAGCGCCGCCTTGCCTCGCCTGGAAGAAAATATGGCAGAGGCGATCAGCACCATCCTGCCGTAACTGCGAGCGCAATGCCTCAATGCCGAAAAGTTCCAGACAGAAGTTGGAATGCGCGGCAGACAAGTCAAGCCCCTGACGCTTTTCATTGGCCGACTTTCCATCCGCCACAGCACAAACAAAGCTATTTCTGCAATAAAACACCTTGGCACTGTCCTTGCTTAAGGTAGAATGCAGTCTGTTTTTCAAACTCTCTCCGGCACTTCTCAGAAAAATGTCGGGGCGGGGCAGTGAACGCCAGGAGGCAGATATGAGCATTGTCAAAAGTCAATATATTCCCCGGGCCTCGGAAAGCCAGTCAGCCGGACAACGCAAGTTCGGGCAAAAAGGTGCGGTTCCCTTTTCTACCGTACTCTCCGGCGAAAACAAGTCCAAGCTGGATATGGAACGCGTCATCCGCCAGAGTGACGCCGCCGCGCAGGCTAACGCGGAACGAAGGCGTGCTCAGGCGCTTGTTTCGCTGTCCCAAGCCCTTGAGGGAAGTGCCGGAAATGCGCTGGAAAGCGCCCGTAACGCTCTTTCCTTGCGTAATCTTATGACCTTGGCTGGGAACTTCGAACTTACGCCTCCAAGTTTCGTCTCCAAGGGAGTATCGCAAGATGTTGCGGCCAGTGGAAAAAATATACCTGGGCAATCGGACATCCAGGAAGATGGTCTGGGATCTCTGGCGGCGCAATTCGAGTCGGGCAAGGACGGCATCTCCGCCATTGGCTATGACCGCGTGGGCGGCACATCCTACGGGAAATATCAGATTGCCTCCCGCGTGGGAACAATGAACTCCTTTTTGTCCTTTCTCGACACGGAAGCTCCGGATGTCGCAAAACTGCTGAGGGCAGCTGGTCCTGCCAATACCGGCAGCCGTCGCGGCAAGATGCCGGACGTCTGGCAGAAGATCGCCGCCGAACAACCGGCGCGCTTTGATGCCCTACAGGAAAAATTTATTCACGATAGCCACTATGCCCCGGCACTTGACGCAGTGACCAGGATGGCGGGGATCGATCCCGCCAAACTCTCGCCGGCCATGCAGGAAGTTCTGTGGAGCACCGCCGTGCAGCATGGTCCGGCTGGAGCAGCTCGCATCTTCAACCGTGCTGTTGCCAAGGGAGGCTTCGACAACATGCAGGCTGAACGCAAGCTGATCGACAACGTCTACGCCATCCGGGCGGAGCAGTTCGGATCCTCCACGGAACAGGTGCGCACCGCGGTGCGTAACCGTTTGAGGCAGGAAAAAGCGCTGGCGCTGGCCATGCTTAAACCCGGCAGCACGCCTGCCTAGCACCGCACAGCATAGTCAGTCCTGCGGATTGCCATGAATGTGCTCATCATCAACCTCACCCGCTTCGGCGACATTCTGCAGACCCAGGCTGCCATCAATGGTCTGGCTGCACAAGGGCACAGGGTGGGAGTTCTGTGCCTGGATAACTTCGCCCCGGCCGTCGCCCTGCTGGAAAACGTGGCGTATGCGGCAGTGTTGCCCGGCGGCAAACTGCTTGCCCATCTGGAGGCTGATTGGCGCAGAAGCGCCGCCGAACTGCAAGAATTTTTCGACCTCTGGCAGCACGAATTCCCGGCAGACGCCATCCTCAATCTCACCGCATCCTTAAGTGCCCGTGTTCTGGCGCGCGCCCTCGCCTGCACGACCCTGCCTATTCTGGGTTTCGGCCTGGATGAATCGGGCTTTGGCGTCAACAGCAATGTATGGACAAGTTTTTTACAGGGTTCCACTCTACGACGCCTGAACTGTCCATATAATTTGGCGGATGTGTTCCGCGAAGTATGCGGAGTCGGCGATATCCCCGCCATAAACTGCCTGCGCCGTCCAGAAAAACAGTTTATTACCGCCACATGCGAAAAACTCATACAATCCGCTCCGGAAGGCTGTGCGGATTTTGTCGTCTTTCAACTCGGCTCCAGTGAAGAACGGCGCCAATGGCCCGTGGAATATTTTGCAGAACTGGCCGGATACCTGTGGGATGAGCGGCGCCTTTGTCCTATCCTTGCGGGCGCAGGTCCGGAAAGCAAATTGGCCGAAAGCTACGCCCAGGTCGCGCGCAGTCCCTTTATCAACTGCATCGCAAAAACGACCCTGCCGGAACTGAGCGCTCTGCTGCTCAATGCACGCTTGCTAGTGACCAACGACACAGGCACCATGCATTTGGCCGCCGGTCTGGGGCTGCCGAGTTTGGCCATTTTTCTTGCCACCGCGCAACCCTGGGACACAGGTCCCTACCTTGCGGATAGTTGCTGCCTCGAGCCAAGGCTGCCTTGCCACCCTTGTGCTTTCGGCAAAAACTGCCCGGACTG